>DOZQ01000130.1:4289-6198 GCA_003517915.1 Oscillospiraceae bacterium
AAAATATTGCGTTTTGTGTAAGTCGTGCACACACCGACTTGCACAACAACACCCCATTTTATTCAGGTCGGGCACCTTTCAGCCCTGACCAAATGCAGTGCGGCACAGGGCGAAGCTCTACTTGACTTATCAACACAAAACGGTCATGCTTATTCACGACATCTGGAACATTTACCGCTATGGAGAGCGGTTCAAAATCGTTTACATCAAGGCCGGGTACCGCTCTGACCCCGGCAAGAAACGTTTGAGAACCTTGGATGAGGACACAGAGCGTTTCTATCAGTCGATTGCACGAGCTAAAGCACGGGTGCTTGAGCTTGCTTTGTGCAATGAGTTCACTCATTTCTGCACGTTCACACAAAGCGACATCCTGCGGAACGACCGCTTCAATCTGCCCGATTTTCGGAAAGATTTAGCACAATTCGTGCGAAATCGCAACAGGAGCCGAACTCCTGAGAGACAGCTTCGTTATCTGCTGGTGCCCGAACAGCACAAGGACGGAGCTTGGCACATGCATGGCTTGCTCTCCGGCTTGGACGCACTCGACCTCAAGCCCAACGAGCATGGATACCTTGACTGGAATGCTTACCGTTCGCGCTTTGGCTGGTTCAGCGTGTCGGATATAAAAGACCCGACTGGCTGTGCCCATTATATCACAAAGTATATCTCAAAGTCTATGGCGGCTTCTGACGCGATGAAGAAAGGCCAGCACCTCTATTTCGCGTCGCAGTGTCTCAAAGGCCGGGACGTGATTTGTTACGAGATGAAAGACCCCTGCCCCTATGACCTTGACACTTTCGATTTTGAAAACGACTATGTCAAAGTCAAGTGGGTAGACAAGCTGTGAAGATTATTCACACGGATTTGAAAGGAGGTGCTATTGTGAAGTATAAAGTTCTGCCGATTGTTTGTGATTATGGCGTTTATTGTTATGATGATAATGACGGTGAAGTAGACCTGGTTTGGATTTGTAATTCTAGGAAAAACTCATTAATGATTGCCGACATTCTGGCCGCTGATGAGAATCATCGGGTTTATGATTTTAATTCCACATCTCCCGAGGATGGCGGGGAAAATACTGAGTTAACATTTTAAGGATTGTTAAATGGAGGGGAAATTATGCGCACTTCGTGGGTTCCGCGCGGTGAGATGGAACATATACTCGCCGCATTGACCGCACCTAACCGACTGGCCTGTGAAATCAGCCTTGCCACTGGGTTAAGGATAGGTGACGTTCTTTCACTTAAGGCCGACCAGATTCGGGCACGTTTCGTCATTTACGAGCAGAAGACAGGCAAACGCCGGGCAGTCTATATGCCCTCCGCCCTGCTCGACCGAGCTAGACGGATGGCAGGACACATTTACGTATTTCCACACAGATACACGGGAAAACAGCACAGAACCAGACAAGCTGTGTTCAGAGACCTCAAAAGAGCCGCCAAATTGTTTAGAATCTCCGGGAACGTGGCACCGCACAGCCTACGCAAAGTGTATGCTGTAGAGCTATTCAACCGCACCAAGAGTGTGGAGCGTATCAAGAAGCTTCTGAACCATTCGGACGAAGCTGTGACCATGCTTTACGCTATGGCAGACCGTGTCGAGCAAAGAGTGCTTGACACCAAGAATTACATAAGCTAGAATTATACTCAATATTTGCGAAAGGAGACGTTGACGAGTCACGTTTTCAGAGCACGAAAAAACCACCCCCAGCGGCTAAGCTTAGAGATGGTTTGAAGTGGCATTCCGCACGACCCGAAGCCGACACTGCCAATGTCGGGCGGGTTCGGTCTGTGCGCACGGATTAACCTGTTCGGTCGCAATGTGCTTATTGTAGCATACTCCCTGTGGTGCTGTCAAGTATCTGTTTGGGAGCAATGTTCCCCCCCTTGGGGGGGCGGAGGGGGGGTTG
>DOZQ01000130.1:6231-6402 GCA_003517915.1 Oscillospiraceae bacterium
GCGAAGCGGGCGTAGCCCCTTGACAGACAGGCGCGATGTGTGGTAGGCGGCGGACGTAGTGCCATATGGGGGCACGTGCCGAGCGCGAGGAAGCTGGGGCGGGGGCACCCAGCGTGTGGCCGCAAAGCGGACACGACAAGCGCGACGGCACATGTGCCATAGGCGGGCGGG
>DOZQ01000083.1:0-128 GCA_003517915.1 Oscillospiraceae bacterium
ACCCGCTCTTCTTTTTCACGCATGCGCACCGCGTCCAGCCCACCATCCACATGGTCATATCCCAGTAAATGAAGCATGGAGTGCGCCGTGAGATAACCCGTCTCGCGCTGCAATGAATGGCCGTAATC
>DOZQ01000083.1:287-429 GCA_003517915.1 Oscillospiraceae bacterium
GCGACATGCACCTCTATATTCCCCGTTACATCTTCCATTTTCAGTACGGCGTTGCAGCAGCGACGCACCAGCATTCTTATCCCCGTGGGGATTTTGACCTGTTTTTGCCTGTTGTCAATGATTACTCTTATTTTGTCCATAA
>DOZQ01000083.1:546-678 GCA_003517915.1 Oscillospiraceae bacterium
TCGGGAAGGTCGATTTGGGTTATGTCGCCAGTAACGACCGCCTTTGAGCCCGCCCCAAGCCTTGTCAAAAACATCTTCATCTGTTCGGGTGTAGTGTTTTGGGCCTCATCGAGAATAATAAAGCTGTCGTCC
>DOZQ01000083.1:766-3640 GCA_003517915.1 Oscillospiraceae bacterium
TCCACCTTATTTTGCAGGTCTCCCGGCAGAAAACCCAGCTTTTCGCCCGCCTCGACCGCAGGCCGCGTGAGTATTATCCTGCTTACCTGTCTTGTTCTGAAAGCCGCGACGGCCATAGCCACCGCAAGGTATGTTTTTCCTGTACCAGCAGGGCCTATGCCCAGCGTTATAGTATTATCCGAAATCGATTCCACATACTGCTTTTGGCCCAGGGTTTTCGGCTTTATCGGCTTGCCCCTGGCGGTAATGCAGATACAGTCGTTGTCTATTAGCTGGCCGAGCTTGTCCTCATGGCCTTCGGACACCATTGAAACCACATACCGCACATTCTGCTCGCTGAGGGTCTCCCCCTTGCTGATCATATTGATCAGACCCTGCACCGCCACCGCGGCCCGCGCGACATTTTCAGGCTCGCCCGAAACCTTTAACTCGCTTCCCCTGGTGATTATATCGACCGCAAATTCCCGCTCAAGGATTTTCACGTTTTCATCAAAGCTGCCGAACAGCGAAACCGCCTGATCTATTCGGTCAATATTCACAATTTGTTCAAACATCACATCGTTCCTTTTAAACTATTGAAATTTCACAAATTCATTCGTTTATTTATGAATAAACTATAATTTCTTAATCATTTATGATTGTAACCTATTCCGAATCATTTATCAATATATTTTCTTGAACAGCAATTTCTTCTTCACACAAATATTTTATAGTTATAATAACCACATCTCCTTTTTTTTCTATAGTTTCCTCACGTTTTTGTATGATTTTTTTTACAAATTCCTCATGTTCGATTTTTTGCAGCTCATTTCTCGCCCGCTGTACCGCCTGCGCTGTGCTAAGCCGGTAGCGGTATTCCTCCTGCTCGTAAAAGACACCGGTGGTCACCCTAAGCGGCAGGGTCACCCCTTCTATCGTAAAATCCCAATATTCGGTTTCTTTTTCGTAAAGTCCTTTCGTCGAACCTAAATACAGCGGAATATGAAATCCAAAAACAGACGCAACCCGTTTTTTTGTCACCTTACCCGTGCGGCGCATTTCAAGCTGTTCAAGTGGGATCTCCACCCGGCGTTCGCTCACAGTTTCTGCGATCACGCTACCGCTCGCTCGCTTTAATACCGTAATCTCGTTTTGATGCTCGACCGTGCCGGAAATCAGCAAATCTCCTTTCAGAACCGCCTCGCCGACCTTCACCTGCGGTTCTCCCTCCAGCACCTCCATTTTGATTATCCTGCCGTCCGATGCCGCCTTTAAATTGCCCGGTACATCGGTTTCAGCCGAGTCGGGCACTTCCAGCGTTTCCGTAACCTCGACGGTCGCGAAGCACCCTTCTATGTTTATCGCCGCCCATGAAAGCTCAGGCACATCCAAAAGCAGCTGCAGGCGCAGCGCCTCGGCGTCTACCGTTTCACTCCGCACACCCTGTTTCAGTCCGTATTTTTCCAGCACCGCTAAGATATTTTCCGATTCCGCCCGCTCGTTTCCCACAACCTCGATGCTCCATATCGAAAGGGATAATACATTCAAAATGCCAAAGAACAAAATGATCCCCAGCAACAGGCCAAATCTCAGCCTGTAACGGCGCAAAATAAACGGCAAACCGTATTTTTGTTCGATTTTGAGCCTTACCCCTGCTTTTTTTCTGAATTTCACGAGCTTTCTATAATTTTTGACCGCCACATATCCGGTGATTCCGTCACCGCCGCGCTTTGCCTCCCACACCTGAATGTGGCTGTGCGCGCAGAGATTTAAAAACCGTTCGCCAAAGCCTCCGGTGCATTTAAAGCGCACATATCCGATTATAAACCGCCATATACGAATAATAAACATAAAAGCACCTCTTACTGCCCTAAGACGAAAAATCCATGCTTAAAATAAATCCCTCAATCACTGCCTGGTCATCACTCAGGGATTTGATACTCAGCGAACGGCCAGTAAATCTCACCACCGTTTCCCCCGTGTTGACGCGCACCACAGCGTCGCTGTATTCGAGTATTCCCCTGCATCCGTCAATAATAGCCTCGCGGTTGGAAATCAAGGTTATCTGCGCGGTTTTCCCGAACAGTCCTGGCGGCAGCTCCATCGCCCTCGCGGCCTGATCCAGCCGGCCGGATACCTTGCCGTTACTCCGTGCTTTTTTCATACTTATCGCCCGCTCCTTTTATAGTCCTATATAAAGAATTATGCCTGGGGGGTTCTAAACATTCCGGCCATGTCAATACATATGAAAGGGGTGATGGGTATGGGCTTTCGGACAGTAAGGGCACGTCTGGCGGCTGTTTTAACAATTTTGGCGATCTTTTCGGCTGGTGTCTTTGTTTTTGTGCAGTCGGCCGCCGCCGCGGAAGGTATCTTTCGCGGACTCACGCTCTGCGCCGAGATCATCATCCCTTCGCTCTTTGTTTTTATGGCGCTGTGCAGCTTTATCATCAAATCCGGCGCCGCTCGCATTTTGGGAAACATTTTCGGTCCGGCGGTAAAGCTGCTGTTTAATCTGCCGAAATGCGCCGGACCCGCGCTGCTTATGTCCGCAGCCGGCGGATATCCTATAGGCGTACGCAGCGCATATGAGCTTTATAAAGCCGGGGAGCTCTCAAAGCTTCAGGCCGGGCGCACCGCGCTCATAGCAGTAAACGCGGGGCCGGCATTTATTGTGGGTGCCGTGGGCGAGGGTATGCTGTTAAACAGAAAATCCGGGTTCATACTGCTCTTTGCGCATCTGCTGTCTTCCTTGCTGCTGGGTATTTTCAGCGGAATAATATGGCGAAGGCAGGATCGCGCCGCAGGCTTATATCCTAAGCGGCTAACTGTCAATCCCGCCGCAAGCACCCCTCAAAACAAACGTCCCGCAAGTCTTATGGACAGCTTTGTCGA
>DOZQ01000207.1:0-1395 GCA_003517915.1 Oscillospiraceae bacterium
TGTGCCAGCAGGCTAAGCCTGCTGACTTGAAAACTTTGTTTTCAAGTGGTTTGGCTATATCACACGTGCTTTTTAATTACCTTGAGCCGGGAAAAGTCCTCGCGGTCTTTTTCCTCAAGCGCTTCAGAGATGAATTTTACCTGCCGCTCAAAGCGGGGGATTATGATATTTTTCAGCGCGTTGGCGCGTTTTTGTGTTTTTTTAATCCCCTCAGCCAACCGGTAGACGCTGTTTTCAATCTCGGCCAGCCGCGCGGTCATGCGCTTTACCTGATCGAATTTTACATAGGCCTCGTCGAGCATAGCGTTGGTGTCGGTGTAACCGTAATAATTGCCCGCAGGCGAGGATTCAAGCGTGACTGTTGGAATCTCCACCCCCATAATAGAACGAAAATCAATCGACACGCCGTCCTCCACCGGTACTGACAAAGAGATTTCATCTATTACGCCCAGCGTCACATTTGCGATTTGCAACGCGGAATAAGCCGAGGCGTAGGTTTCGTCTATCATGCCCTGTATTTCGTTGGCCGCGTCTATCATGGTCATTGTCTCGCGTATTAAGATGTTGCGTTTGCGATCTAAAAGCTCAAAGCCGGTTTTGGCCAGCTCCAAAGATTTTTTTGACGCTATAAGATTCGCCTTAGTCGGAAAAACCTGCGCGCTCAAGCGGTTCACCTCCTGTTATATGGCGGTTGTTTTCTCATCCCCAGAAGGACGATAATATTTTTCTAAAAGCTCGGAGTCGACTCGGTCAAGCTCCTGTTTTGGCAGTAATGACAAAATCCGCCAACCTAAATTAAGGGTTTGGTCGATTGTACGGCGTTCACCGAAATTCTGATTGAGAAAATTATTTTCAAACGAATGGCCGAAGGCAATATACTGTTTATCCACCGGCGAAAGCTCGTCCTCACCGATGACCGACGCTAAAGAGCGGGCGTCCTGAACCTTGGCGTAGGAGGCGAACAGCTGATTCGCAAGCGACGAATGGTCGGCTCTGGTATAGCCTTCGCCTATACCGTCTTTCATAAGCCGGGAAAGCGAGGGTAAAATATTGACCGGAGGATACAGACCGACGCCGTCCAAATGGCGGTCGAGCACGATCTGCCCCTCGGTGATATATCCGGTTAAATCGGGTACAGGATGGGTTATGTCGTCGTTCGGCATGGTGAGGATGGGAATCTGCGTAACCGAGCCCTCTACCTCCTTGATCATGCCGGCGCGTTCGTAAAGCGAGGCCAAATCGGAGTATAAATAACCGGGAAATCCCTTTCTGCCCGGTATCTCGCCCTTTGAGGAACTGAATTCGCGCAGCGCTTCGGCGTAAGATGTCATGTCGGTCATAACGACCAAAATATGCATGTTAAGCTCATACGCTAAATATTCGGCGGCGGTCAGC
>DOZQ01000207.1:1449-3102 GCA_003517915.1 Oscillospiraceae bacterium
CGTCGGAAATAATCCGCCACGTCGTTTTTTACCCCCATGGCCGCGAATACTACGGCGAACCCCGCGCTGTCATCCTCGGAAATTTTGGCCTGGCTGACTATCTGCACGGCAAGCTCGTTGTGCTTCATGCCCGAGCCGGAAAAAATCGGCAGCTTTTGGCCCCTTATCAGGGTGGTGAGCGCGTCTATGGAGNNGCGCGACACGGGATTTATCGGCATACCGTTCACATCCCGGCGCGTTTTGGGATAAATGCTCCCCAGTCCGTCGATGGGCTGTCCGGCTCCGCTGAAAACCCGACCCAAAATCTCTGGTGAAAGCGAAAGCTCCATAGCCCTGCCGGTTAAAACTGTCCGCGTGTTTACAAGCGAGATGCCGTGGGTTCCCTCAAAAACCTGAATGACCACCCGCTGTCCGTCTATTTGTACTATGCGGCCGGTACGGCGGGAGCCGTTTTCAAGCTTTAAAACAACCGTTTCCTCAAAAGAAGCGCCGGCCACGCCGTCAAGAACGATAAGCGAGCCGCTGATTTCTGAGCATCCGGCATATTCAATTATCATGGGAAAATCCCTCCCCCCGTTGAACCGGCTGCGCCGGATATTTTTTAAAACCCGTGTTCAGCGGCTTTAAACGGCCTCTTTTTGGCACTTATTCCGCCAAATTTTGTTGAAAATANNAACAAATCCTTTCTCCGTTTTTCGCCTCGTTTGGCGAAAAAATTACTCAAAAAATAGTCTCGTTTAATCTATTGAGCACGGGTTTTTATTTCTGCGCGGCGAAAATGCTGTCAACCGCAGCGTCTATCTCGGTAATATAACCGTCCAGCGCCTCGGGCCGGTCGTTGGGCACGTCATATTTCATTTTAATAAGCTTGTCAAAAATCCCGGTTTCGGTAAGGCGGGAGAGCGGCACGGCGGCTGCGGTGCACTGCTTTACCCGGTCATAAAGATGCAGTATAACCTTCATCATTTTAAACTGCTTTATAAGCGGGACGTAGGTATCATCCTTGTGGTAGGCGTTTTGCTGCAAAAACCCGACCCTTATCACTCTCGCGATCTCGATGGTCAGCTTCTGATCATCCGGCAGCACGTCGGCGCCTATAAGCTTGACAATTTCCATAAGGGAGGTTTCTTCCCTGAGAACGGCCATAAGCTGTCTTCTATACTCCATAAAATTGCGGTCGACGTTTTCGCCGTACCAGCGGGCGAGGTCGCCGTCATATTCGCTGTAGGATGTCGTCCAGTTTATGGCGGGATAATGGCGCGCGTAGGCCAGAGCTTTATCCAGTGCCCAAAAGCAGCGCGTAAAGCGCTTGGTATTTTGGGTAACCGGCTCGGAAAAATCAGCCCCCTGCGGAGAAACCGCGCCTATAACCGTGACCGAGCCGCGTTTTCCGCATAGTGTTTCGGCCATGCCCGCGCGTTCGTAAAATTCCGACAGGCGGGAGGGGAGATAAGCAGGGAAACCCTCCTCCGCAGGCATTTCCTCCAGCCGACCGGAGATTTCCCTGAGCGCCTCGGCCCATCGGGAGGTCGAGTCGGCCATCATGGCGACGTCATAGCCCATGTCGCGGTAATATTCGGCTAAGGTGACGCCGGTGTAAATAGAGGCTTCACGGGCGGCGACCGGCATGTTGGAGGTGTTCGCGATGAGCAC
>DOZQ01000207.1:3203-4559 GCA_003517915.1 Oscillospiraceae bacterium
GTCATGGTTTTGCCGGTGCCGAAGCCGCCGGGAATAGCGGCGGTACCACCCTTGGCGACCGGCAGCACGGTGTCGATTATTCGCTGACCCGTGATCAGCGGGGTAGTGCATTCCATGCGGTGAGAGACCGGGCGCGGCACGCGTATAGGCCATTTCTGACACAGCGACAGAGAATGCTCCGCGCCGCTTTCGTCAGTTATTTTCACAATAACATCGTTTATCCTGAATGAGCCGCTTTTCGCGGCAAACGAAACCCTGCCCGAAAGGGAAGGGGGAACCATTACACGGTGAAGAATGCTGGGGGTTTCGGGACATTCGGCGTAAACCTGTCCGGCAGCCAAAAAGTCACCGGGCTTTGCCGATATTTTCACATCCCACAGGGTATTTTCGTCCAGCGCGTCTATGGTGCTGCCGGGGCGGATAAAAGCGCCGTCCCGTTTTTCCACGGCTCGTAATGGCCGCTGGATTCCGTCGAAGATACCTCTAAGAATACCAGGGCCAAGGGTCAGCGAAAGGGGACTGCCGGAGGACAAAACATTTTCGCCGGGAGAAAGTCCTGTGGTGGACTCATAAACCTGAATGGTGGTAAGCTCCGAGGTGATGCCGATGACCTCGCCTATAAGGCGTGAGCCGCCGACAAATACCATTTCCTGCATGGAAAAATCGGAGGTGTTTTTCACCGTGACGACCGGGCCGTTGATTCCGTAAATTACATTTTCAGCCAAACTATCATCACTCCTGGATTTTGTTCATTGTGGTTATCGTAATTACGCGATGGTAAGTCCCGAGTTTTCTTCAAACCACGCGCGGCGGCTTTGAAGCCGGCTGTCGAGCGTGTCGTCAAAAATTATGGTACGGTCGCTGTTTTCGGCTTTTAGCCCGCCGATTTCAATGCCTATGTCCTCTTTTATAACGATGCGGGGATTGGCATTTTTGATAAGTTCAGCAAACTGCATGTCAGCTGGGCGCAGAAAAATATAAATCGCTCCCTCCGGGGTTCGCTCCGCGAGTTTGTCCGCTGACCGTCTCAGCAGGGCGGGATATTCGCCGGTTTTGGTGAATTCACTCAGCCGCCGTCGGGCTTCATCGAAGACATTATTCTCGATTTCCTCCCTGCGCAGAAAAATCCGCCTGCGGCTTTCAAGTTCACGTCTTGAAAGATCACGGCCTATGTCCTGCTTTAAAGAGACGATTTTCTGCTGAATCAGCTCGTAGCTTTCCTGCAGCGCTTCGTTTTCCGCCTTATCGATCTCCTGCTTTATAAACAGCTCGGTTTCATTTTCTATCTGCGCTTTTCGCTTTTCGGCTTCTTTGTTTATCGCCTCGACAAACTTGCCTATCTTGTCCTGCGCCATA
>DOZQ01000208.1:0-174 GCA_003517915.1 Oscillospiraceae bacterium
ACTACTTCTTTATCACTATAAATCAAATGTCCCGTTTGTGGCGTATCTGTAGATGGTAACTTCGGGATTGTCGTTGCCCTGACGGATGATGCGTCCGGCGCGTTGTTCAAGGTCGGCAGGCCGCCACGGACAGTCAAGGTCGTGTGATACTATGAGTTTGTCCTGTACGTTTGT
>DOZQ01000208.1:208-2611 GCA_003517915.1 Oscillospiraceae bacterium
CGCTCGTCGGTGTCGGCGTCATGGATAAAAGCTATATCGTGTTCTGGTATACCGCGCGCTATCAGCTTGGTCTTTATATCGTCGTAGATGTTGCTGAAAAGCGGCCCGGTATCCTCGCTGTCCGCGCCCTCAACCTCCACAGGCACTTTTGCTTTGCCGTGCGGGGTGGAGAAGTCGCAGAACACAAGCTGAGTAAGCCTGTCGGACTTGGTGTCATTCCAGATGCCGAATATATTATTGGCGCAGGCGTTTACCTTGCTGTTGGGGTCGTCCGGCAGCAAAGGATTCATCAAGCGTTGGTCTAAGCCTATTTTACGCCCGTCAGTTGTGATTCGGAATACCGATAGGTAACAGTCTGAACTGGTTTTACAGTTCTCGCCGTTTTCCCCCGGTTCGCACCGTGCATGAAAGTTTCCCTTCACACGGCGCTCCATCAACTGATTAGTTTGCAGTAGAATTATCCAAAGAAACTATTGCTTCGTTTCCTGCCAGTTTCCTCAACTCATTGAGCTTGCGTAGCTTTATACAGCCCTTATATTCGGAGAAGTAGCGATTAATTGTTGTGCAGTCCGTAGCATGAATCAGCCTGTGAATATCTTTGTGTACAATAATGAGATTTTTGTATTCATCTTTTCCGCCTCTATGTCGTGGAGTTTTATGATGACAGTGAATGTCCTCGAAATCCAAATGGATTCCAGTAACCGCGCAGTTACCATATTGCCCCGCGTACAGCGAAATTCTATTATCCGCGTATTGTATGCTTCTGTCACTCACAGGATTTTTCATAAGCGCCAGCAGAGTTATTGTGTCTATGCCTAAGCTTTTGTGAATCTCCACCCGCCCTGCTGCCGTATACTTGTTAACAGACCGCTTTTTGGACATCGGATGTCTGTGCTGTACATATCCAATCGGCGCTATCGGGTAAATGCTCCCAAACCGAAGTTGTTTGCTTCTACCGTATCTGCTGCTGATATACTTGGCGACATCAGGCACTTTCTGCTTCCGTTTCAAGTAGTACGCTTCCGATTTAAGGCTTTTTCTCAACCGATTTTTCATGACAATCATGACTTGGTATGCGATTTTGCGACAATCAAGATTTACACGGGTGGCAACTTTATAGTAGTTGTGGATACCCATGACTTTGGAATTGTAATCAAGAATCATTCTATACTTGTCCGTTTCGTCTTTAGGCCGCTGTATGCGCTTTATCTGCTCAATCAGCTTTGAAGTCGCTTTTTGCACAGCTTTATCGCTCATACTGCTTGTGACGACATACTTATTGCGCTTTTTACGGACTTTAATCCTAAAACCTAGAAATTCAGAATGACGCTTTCTGAGATTTACTATCTTTGATTTTTCGGGTGAAATGTCAAGCTTCAGTCTGTCTTTGAGCCAGCCTTTCACGGCATGAAATGTTTTTGTAGCGGTTTCATGGTTTCTACAGAAGATTTTGAAATCGTCCGCATACCGCACAATCCACATTTCTTTCACGCCTGTCTTTCGCAAGGCTTCGTGTGCGCCGAGTCTGGCAACAGTTCCGTTTTTATGGGTTGTAGTGTAATAATCGTATCTCGTGGGCATATTTTCCCAGTTGCTACTGACCCACCAATCCAACTCATTAAGGACTATATTCGATAACAGCGGCGATAGTATCCCGCCCTGCGGCGTCCCTTTTGTTGGAAAAACCATTGTTTTGTCAGGCATTTTGATAGGTGCTTTTAACATTTTGCCGATAATCGCCAACAGTTGTTTGTCTCTTATCCCCATTGACCATATCTGCTTTAAAAGCTTAGAGTGATTTACGTTATCGAAAAAGCCTTTAATATCAATATCTACGCAATAATGCAGATTTGATAATTGCATGAACCTGTAGCACTCCGCTATTGCGTTTTCGGCTCCGCGATTTGGGCGAAATCCATAGCTGTGTTTGTAGAATTTCGCTTCGCATATCGGCTCCATGACCTGCAAGATACATTGCTGTATCAGTCGGTCAAACATGGTGGGGATTCCAAGTGGTCTTGTTTTGTCGCTACCCTCTTTTGGTATTTCTACTCTTTTAACTGGTTTCGGTTGATAGTTCGCAAATTTGAGTTGGATCGTTTGCACAAACTCGCTCACTTCCATGCGTTCAATATCCTTAATGGCCATAGAATCTGTACCCATAGTATCACTGTCGTCAACTTAAGGGATATGGTGTATTGTGTCATCTGCTGGAAGGCACAAAAAACTACAGAATGTGCATGATGTCTGCACTTTTACCGCAGAAAGCTGACAGGTGATTATTGGTGATTTTCTTAACACTACAACGAACACAACAAACGTGCTATACTAGAGAAAAAGCGCAAAGCGGGTGAAGAAGTGATATCAAGAGAAAATCCATATAACACAGGAATACCGGCAGCG
>DOZQ01000222.1 GCA_003517915.1 Oscillospiraceae bacterium
TCGCGCACTTTTTGCACGCCTGATGGGTGGACTTTCATTTTACCACTTTGGCGTAAAAGAGTCAAGATTTTTTTGCATCGGCTCTCAAAGCGCTCACCTATAATATCACAGGATTTTTCCCTTGTCAACGGTAATTTTGTCTTTTGTAGATTTTTTTTATTTTCACCGCGAATTTTCGCCGTTTATCGCTTTATTAGCCGTTTTTTCCCGTTTCGTACAGCAAAAAAAGCAGCCGCCTGTGGCGGAAAAGCTTTACTTGAATCACATATCCCGGTTTGTTATAATAAAGAACATACCATACATTATATATGTAAAATAACATAACTCAGATACTGTATTTTGGAGGGATCTCACTATGCCCATTACCATACCAGACCGGCTTCCGGCGGTAAAACAGCTTGAATCCGAGAACATATTTGTAATGACCCACCAGCGCGCGGAGCATCAGGATATCCGCCCGCTGCGTATTCTTCTGCTCAATTTAATGCCGATGAAAATTGAAACCGAGACTCAAATATTACGGCTTTTGGGCAATTCCCCATTGCAGGTGGAGCTGGAGCTGCTGCAGGCCGCCACCCATAAATCAAAAAACACCAGTGCCGAGCATCTTCTGGCTTTTTATAAAACCTTCAATGATATTGAGCACGAACGGTTTGACGGTCTAATCGTAACCGGAGCGCCGGTAGAACGCCTGGATTTTGAACAGGTGGATTACTGGCCGGAGCTGTGCTCAATTTTGAGCTGGGCCAAATCCAATGTATATTCTACATTTAATATCTGCTGGGGCGCTCAGGCGGCGCTGCATTATTATTACGGCATACCGAAATACGAGCTGCCGCAAAAACTGTCGGGGGTTTACAAGCATCATCCTTTGGTGGATTATCATCCGCTGCTAAGAGGCTTTGACGACCGGTTTTACGCGCCCCACTCCCGGTACACCGAAGTGCTGCGGGAGGATATTGACAAAGCCGAGGGGCTCACCGTTCTTGCCGATTCTCCGGACGCGGGCGTTTATATAATCGGCGACTGGCAGTGCCGGAATTTTTTCATTACCGGCCACTCGGAATATGACCGTGAAACCTTGGCAAACGAATATAACCGGGACTTGGGCAAGGGGATTGAAACCAACATCCCTGCGGGATATTTCCCCGATGACAAGCCGCAGTCCCGGCCGTATATGAATTGGCGCGCGCACGCGAGCCTGCTTTATTCCAACTGGCTGAACCTTGTTTATCAGAACACGCCTTATAACTTGGCGGATTTGGCCCGTTTGTAATGATAAACATAAAGCAAAATCCCAAGCAGTGAAATAACCGAAACGCCTATTCCCGGGAGCAAGCCCTGCGGCATAAACGAAAACTCGATATTGTTTTCGCCTTTTTCAACCGGAACTATCATCATTCCGCTTGAATTAGTTATTTCTGTCTTTTGGCCGTTTACCTTTGCGCTCCAGCCCTTGTCGAACGGGACGCTGAAATACGCGTATTTTTTGCTGTTGGCAACAATCACCGATCTAAACCCTCCCGAATCCCGGCTGAATACTCTGGATGATTCTTCTTTTCGCAGTGAGACGTCTTCATTCAAAGTTTCATTGGTCGAGTCGCGGGTATCACTTTCAGGAAGCGGGTTCAGCCGATCTTCCACACTGTCCGCGTCATCCACGACAACGGCGCGCAGCAGAACCTCAGGCCGGCGCTCTTCCGGCAGCGACAAAAAATCTTCTTTTGTTATGTAGTGGTCGTAGGTAAAGCCGAGAGGCAGGAACAACGGATTTTCATAGACGTAAACCGTATTTGTACCGTCGAAAAAAGCGTCTGTTCCCCGTGTTTTTTCTTGTTTTTTTGTATCTAAGCGGTATTTGACCGACAGCAATATGTCTATCGCGTCATTTTGGTACTCCGTCATAATGTCGCGATAATACCCCAGATTATGGTAAAACTCAAACGTCGATCCGCTTACCGTAGTTATAAAAGAATTGAGCGAAGGCGTACGGTTGACCATTGAAAAGTTATAGCTAACGTCGTTGACCATTGAAGAGTTAAAGCTGGCGGCAGAGTAAGAATCTTTAATTTCAATTTCGGCTCGAACACGGTAATCCTGATCTTCCGGCAGCTTCACCACATAACCCCTGTTAACCTGAGTATCATACGCCTCCTTCGGCACATACGGCATATATTTTTGCTGGCGGTGTAAATATTAACGGTCATTGTAATCACCGCAAACAGCATTACAAGAGACATCATCACATGCGAAAACCGTTTTATTCGTTTTCTCAGGCGCACCAAGGCATATGCTGTGATAATCCCTACCGCCGCGATAACCACATATATGAAAAAAGATGTGTAATTTTCACCGAAGATTACTCTGGTACGCGAAGATTGTTTTTCTCCATACACTGTATAATACAGGATAACCATTCCTAGCGTACCGGCCAAAGGCAGCAAAAACCCCAAGTTTATATTTTTGTATTGCTGCTTGTCCAGCACAATGACAGTCGCCAGCGAAAGCATAAGGATCGGCATATAAAACCATCTGGCGTAATAACTCACATTGCCTGCGTAAAACATGCTGTTCAGCCCCGGAACAAGCGCTATTACCGCCAGCGCGGCAAGCAGCCTTGTAAGCCAGCTTTTTTTGTTGTTTATAATATATATCAGCGCTAACGCGATGCCCACAAAAGGCAGATAAACAAAACAGGTAGAATAATCATGTGTGTCACACATCAGATCGGCCGGCAGGAATAATGCTTTTAACAAGTTGACATATCTGTATGAAACATAGGTAAACGCACCCGGTAAAGTCAGAGCTTGCCCGAATTTTGGATTGCTAAGCGTCGCCAAAATCGACGGCAAAAACAAGACCGCACTGATACCTAATCCAAGCGCACCCTCTAAAAGACAGACCGGTATTTTTTTATAATGGGTTTTGAATTCCGGTATAAGCCAGCGGAAGCAAAAATACAAAATCAGAAAAACAACCTCGCCCACAAAGAAAAAGTAATTCACTACCGCGTTTAATGCAACGCTGAGCGCAAATATCCCGTACTTTTTGTCGCTCACCAGCATCTCAAGCCCCAGCAGCATGAGCGGGAAAAACGCAACGACATCATGAAAATGATTGAACATAAGGCTGCCGGTCTGAAAGCCCGAAAACGCGTAGAGCAGAGCGCCTAAAACCGCATAATCCTTTTGCTTTACAAACCTTGATAAAAAAGCATATGACGTAAGTCCCGCCACACAGTATTTAAGTATGAGCATCGGACCGATAACATAGGGGAATGCCTCAGACGGAAACAAAAGCGATATCCAAAAAAACGGGCTGCCCAAATTATAAAAACTGTACGCGCCCACAAAGCTTGTACCAAGATCCGCATACCAATCCCAAAGCACCGCCCCCTGCTTAATTGACTCGTTTGCGCCAATATTAAACGGCAGCTGCTGCGAATTAAAATCAAGCACCAGCGTAAAAAGGCCCCTGCCGTTTATAATAAACGGGACAATCGCAACAGCCGAGGTTATAAAACATAAAATAAGCACTTTAAAAATATACTTTTTTGAATCTTGTCTTTTTAAGCTGTTCATTTTGAATTCCTGCCCTTTCCCCTGTATCTCTCTTCCTCGCTGAATATGCAGCCGCAGTATTTCTGCATATAAAGCCCCAACTCCCGAGCCGCCCTTTGCCCCTCGCGGAAAAGGGGTCTAAAATCCCGGTAAAGAAAAGCCAAATGATATTTTTCGGCACATTCCTCACCAATCTCACGGATTTTTTCATGCTGCTGATAAGGGCTTATCAAAAGCGTCGTCGAAAAGCTGTCAAATCCGTTTTCGGCGGCATAACGCGCCGTGTGTTCCATGCGGATTCGGTAACAGTAATCGCACCGGTCGTCAATCGCGGGAAATATCCCTTTTATAAAATTCCTCAGCCCATATTCATCTTTTATGATAAGCTCAGTTCCTGAGCTTTCCGCAAATGTGATAAGCGCGTTCTTTCTGCTTTCATATTCTGTAAACGGATGTATGTTCGGTCCGAACCAGAAAAGCGCCGGTGAAACCGGCTCCGCTTTAAGACTTTCGATACATTTTATGGCGCACGGCGCGCAGCAGGCGTGCAATAAAAGTTTGTTCATACTGTGACCCCGATTTTCTGTTTGTCCGCAATACCGTAATATCTGACATATTATTCGATTTTAAATATATCATTTTTTTATCCCTACGTCCAGATCATATTATCTGTATTATCCAATAAAAAACTAATGTGTGCAATCCAGACGCGAATATGATAGAATGATATATTATATACTATAAACAGAACGGAGCGGGTTCATGCAGCTAATGAAATTTGCGGCGCCGTGTCTTTTCGGGCTTGAGGGTCTTTTGGCGGAGGAACTTCGGACTATAGGCGCGGAAAATGTAACGGCGGAAAACGGGCGTGTCTTGTTTGAGGGCAGTGATGAGATTTTAGCGCGCTCCAACATCTGCTGCCGATTTGCCGAAAGGATACTCATTTTAATAGGCAGTTTTAAAGCCACAAGCTTTGAGGAGCTGTTTGATGGGACTAGAAGTCTGCCCTTCGAACGCTTTATAGGCAAGACAGACGCCTTTCCCGTTAAGGGCTGGTCGATAGGCTCGGCGCTGCACTCTGTTCCCGACTGCCAGTCGATTATTAAAAAAGCGGCGGTAAAGCGTCTGGAAAGCGCTTACGGAATAAGCTGGTTTGAGGAAACCGGGCCTGTGCATTCCATTCAGTTTTCAATTTTAAAGGATCATGTCTCGGTCATGCTCGACACCTCGGGCGAGGGACTGCACAAGCGGGGTTACCGCAAAAACGCTAACGCCGCCCCATTAAAAGAAACTCTTGCCGCCGCAATGGCTTACGCCGCGAGGATTTATCCCGACAGCCA
>DOZQ01000024.1 GCA_003517915.1 Oscillospiraceae bacterium
CAGCCCGGCTATCATTGAGACGATAATGGGGAACAAAATGCGGGTGGCGCGCGAAACCGATTTCGGATTATACGGCATGCGTATCATTCGTTCTTTTTTGGTGGTGACCAGGCGTATGGCCGGCGGCTGTATAATCGGAACAAGCGCCATGTAAGAATAAGCCGCAACCGTAATCGCGCCGATATAATTACTGCCCAAAGTGTTCGCGACGAGAATGGAGGTTGGCCCGTCCGCCGCGCCTATAATTCCGGCCGACGCGGCGTCGCGCAGGTCAAAGCCGCACAGCGTCGCCAGAACAACCGTGAAAAAGATGCCGAACTGCGCCGCGCCGCCGAATAAAAGCAGCTTGGGGTTGCTGAGCAGCGGGCCGAAATCTATCATGGCCCCTATGCCGACAAACAAAAGCAGCGGAAAAGCCTCGGTGGAAATCCCGTGCCTGAACATCCAGTCAATAATCCCTTCAACCTCGCCTATTACTGGCAGATTCTGGTTGAGCATTCCCGATAGCGGGATATTGACCAGAATGGCACCGAAGCCCATAGGCATAAGCAAAGCGGGCTCAAAATCCTTTTTAAGTGCCAAAAAGATAAGCACACCGCCTATTACCCACATTAAAAGCTGCTGCCAGCTCATACCTAAAACACCGTCTATAAGAAACTGAAAATTCGAGAAAAATCCCATGGGACATCACTCCTTTTTTATCGTCTAAAAGTCTCGCCATTGCGCGGTGCGGGCTAAAGCGTTATAATATTATAATAATGTTGCCGCGCCTTACCGAAAAATACCGATAATAGTCATTATATAGATACGCGAAGAGTTTTTCAATAGATTTTATCAATTTGCTTTAAGGAGAAATTAAACCATGATGAACATCCGCCTTGTGTGCGTCGGAAAAATGAAGGAGCCGTTTTACAGGGACGCGGCGCGCGAATATGAAAAGCGCCTGACCAAGCTATGCCGCATTGAAACCATAGAGCTGCCCGAGACAAGGCTGCCCGAAACTCCTTCCCCGGCGCAGGTAGAAAAAGCGCTTTACGAAGAAGGACAAGCGGCGCTTAAAAAGCTTGAAGGCTTTGCGCTTAGGGCGGCGCTTTGTGTGGAGGGGACTCAGGCGTCAAGCGAGGAATTCGCGGGGACATTTCGGGGAGAGGCGCTTTTGGGCAGCCAAAGCGCCGCGTTCGTGATAGGCGGATCTTTCGGACTTTCAGAAGAAGTTAAAAAGGCCTGTAACAAAAATATCTCATTTTCTAGAATGACATTTCCGCACCATCTTATGCGGGTGATTTTGCTCGAACAAATTTACCGCGCGTTTCAAATAATTACCGGTGGGAAATATCATAAATGATTCGTCTTTTTTGTGGATTTTTAATTTATTATCTGTTATACTATCCTATGGTCGATAGGCTTTGTTATTATTTTAACAAAAACCTCTTGAATTACACATATAAAGAGGCTATAATATTTTTAACGCAGATTCTGAAAATCTCATAGGGGGAAATGGAATGAAAAAACGCAAGTCAACCATGTCTTTTAATGGCACGGTCGAGCAGAAGGCTAAGCTTGAGGCCGTGCTCGCTGAACACGCGGGCAAAAAGGACGCGCTTATTTCGGTCATGCAGCAAGCGCAGGACATCTACGGATATCTGCCTATTGAGGTGCAGTCGATGATTGCCGCCGGGCTGGACGTTCCGATTGAAGAGGTTTACGGCGTGGCTACTTTTTACGCGCAGTTTTCTCTGACGCCAAAGGGCAAATATCAAATTTCGGTGTGTCTGGGCACCGCTTGCTATGTCAAGGGGGCGCAGGCCATTATAGACCGTATCAGCGAAAGGCTTAAAATAAAGCCGGATGAATGTACGGCGGATATGAAGTTTTCGCTCGACGCCTGCCGCTGTATAGGCGCGTGCGGGCTTGCTCCGGTGCTGACCGTCGGCGACGACGTTTACGGCAAGCTCACCGAAAGCGACGTTGATGAGATTTTAGATAAATACATGCTCGGAGACTGATTAAAATGCGGGAGCTTTCACTGAACGTGCTGGATATTGCGCAGAATTCCATAAGCGCCGGCGCGTCGCTCATAACAATATCGCTGAGCGAGAACACGCGGGAAAACCGGCTGATTATAGAAATTGCCGATAATGGCCGGGGAATGGATGAACGGCAGCTCAGCCGTGTTACCGACCCGTTTTACACCACCCGCACCACCCGCGACGTCGGGATGGGGGTGCCGCTTTTTAAAATGGCGGCGGAAATGACCGGAGGAACCTTTGAAATAGACTCCGTCCCGAATGAGGGCACCCGGCTTAAAGCGGTTTTTTTGCCGCGGCATGTGGACTGTATGCCGGTGGGGGATATGTGTTCTACGGTCGTCATGCTTATCAGCATGAACACTCAACTTGATTTTATTTATACCGAAGCCGTCGGCTCCGAAAGCTTTACGCTCGACACGAGAGAGCTTAAACAGACGCTGGACGGCGTGCCGCTCAATGACCCGGAGGTCGTAGGGTGGCTAACGGAATATTTTACGCAGCAGACAAAGAAAATACATGGAGGTGCAGTCAATGAAGACGATTGAAGAGCTTAAAGCCATAAGGGACAAAGCCCGCGAACGTCTTTCTGTCCGCGAACAGGACGACGGGGATAAGATAAGGGTAGTGGTCGGCATGGCTACCTGCGGCATAGCCGCAGGTGCGAGGCCGGTGCTCGCTGAGCTTGTCGAGGAGGTCGGAAGAAGGGGCCTTGGCAACGTGAGCGTCAGCCAGACCGGGTGCATAGGGCTTTGCCAGTATGAACCTATTGTGGAGGTAACCGAGCCCGGCAAAGAAAAGGTGACCTATGTTAAGATGAACCCGGAAAAGGCCTTAAAGGTCGTGACCGAGCATCTTGTAAACGGCCGCCCGGTGCAGGAATATACCATCGGGGCCTATACTAAATAAAGGAGGATCGCAATGTATCGTTCACAAGTTCTTGTCTGCGGCGGTACCGGGTGTACCTCCGGAGGAAGCAAAAAGGTGCTTTCGGCATTTGAAAATGAAATTGTCAAAAAGGGCCTTGAAAAAGAGGTCAAGGTCGTGCAAACCGGTTGCTTCGGCCTGTGCGCATTGGGACCTATTGTCATAATCTATCCCGAGGGCAGCTTTTACAGCATGGTCAAGGCGTCCGACGTGTCTGAAATCGTCGAGGAGCACCTGCTCAAGGGCCGCATCGTCAAAAGATTGCTGTTTGACGAGACCGTGTCGGAAGCGGCCGGCGAGATAAAATCCCTGAACGAAACCGATTTTTATAGAAAACAAAAGCGCATAGCGCTGCGCAAC
>DOZQ01000077.1:0-287 GCA_003517915.1 Oscillospiraceae bacterium
AAGTTTTTCGGTGCGCAGGAAGCCCCGGTCCACCAGACGTAAAAGGAGCGATATGATCGTCTGCGCCTTCCAATTCCGCTGGTTTCCAAGCTGCTCCATGATAATGCTCGTCGTGATGGGCGGATTGTTCGCCCATACAACCTTCATGACCTCGAACTCCGCTTCCGGCAATTTTCTCATAAAAAACACTCCTTTTCTATGGTGTAGCGGGATTTATCGTAAGATACATCAATTCTACGTGTGACGAAGTTATTTGTCAAGGGGTTAGGAAAGAAAAACCAGAAAAA
>DOZQ01000077.1:299-5471 GCA_003517915.1 Oscillospiraceae bacterium
CATCAGGCACAGGCAAAAAGGGTGTCCCTCGGGATCCTTCATCACGGTCCAGTGCTGTGAAAACTGCTGCGGGGACTTTACCGCGCCGCATTTTACCGCGTGCGCCTCGGCTTTTTCCAAATCGGCCACCGCGAAGTCGAGGTGCGCCATCTGCTGCTGCGCATCCGGCTCATCCGGCCACACCGGCGATTTATAATCGGGATTGCGCTGAAAGGTTATGCCGGGGTACGCACCGTGGTTTGTCCCCGGAGGGGCGATGATCACATAGTCTTCATCTTGAACCGGCACGACCGTCCATCCCAGCAGC
Source organism: Oscillospiraceae bacterium (assembly GCA_003517915.1). GTDB lineage: Bacteria > Bacillota > Clostridia > Oscillospirales > Acutalibacteraceae > UBA8129. Next base: position 607 of record DOZQ01000077.1, read on the forward strand.
TTCGAATAGAATTTCGCCAACTCACGCGGAGCTTTACAATCCAGTGTAAATGAGTACATTTTGATTTTCAGTTCGTTATCCATAATTCTGATACCTCCGAAAATATTATTTGGATGCAAGCAGCGCGTTCGCGACCTTTGCCGCCTGAACAGCTTCCTTTACGGCGTGAACGCGGATAAAATCCGCGCCGCTTAGAATCGCGGCGGTATGTGCCGCGATGCTGCCCGCGTCCCTCTGATCAAACGGAGGATTACCGCAGCACTCGCCAATAAAACGCTTGCGCGACCCTCCCACCAGATAAGCGAAGCCGCTTACCTTGACCCGCGCGGTATTTTTAATAAGCAAAAGGCATCCGGCGGCGTCTTTGCCGAAGCCGAGGCCCGGATCAAGGCATATCTGATTTGCCGGAACGCCGAGTGCACAGGCTTTTTTCGCGGCCGATTCCAGCCAGCCGTGAACCTCGCCGCAAAGTCCGGGGCCCGAAACCTCAGCGGCGTGCATTATGACCCAGCCCAATTCATACTCGCGGATAATCTCCGCCATGGCAGAGGAAACCGCGCCGCTCACATCGTTTATGATATGCGCGCCGTTTTCGGCGGCAAAGACGGCAGTCTCCGGATAAAACGTATCAACCGAGACAGGAATTCTGACCCGGCGGATAATTTCCGGCAGCGCCGCTTTAAGCCTTGCTATTTCCTCGCGGGCCGAAAGGGGCGTATGCCCCGGCCGGGTGGACTGCGCGCCGATATCAAGAAGGCCGGCGCCCTCGTTTTCAATTTGAAGGGCGCGTTTTACGGCGGATTCCGGCTCAGCGTAAAGCCCGCCGTCCGAAAAGGAGTCGGGGGTTATGTTTAAAATCCCCATGACATAACAGCCCGATCCCAGCGGGAATTTATAATCCTTGCAGCTAAACTCCATAGGCTTAATATTTTTTGGACTGCCGGAGCATTTTTATCACCGCGCCGAGTTTGGGCGCGTTGCCGTACATGAGCACGCCCAGCCGGTAGATTCTAGCGGCCAAGCGGCAGGCAAAATAGGTGAAGGCCGCACAGAGGACTATTGAGATTATAATCTCGGCAGGGGCGACTTCCGAGGTGCACATACGCACAAACATGCACATAGGGGTGTAAAGGGGGATAAACGAAAAGATTTTGATTAGAAGTGAATCCGGCACGGTCATGCCGAATATGGATACAAAGAAGCCCGCCATGAATAAAAACACCACCGGAAGCGACACGGTGTTGATATCCTCCACACGGCTGACCAGCGAACCGACCGCGCCGTAAAGCGAGGCGAAGGCAAAATACCCAAGAATGTAAAACAGGATCATAAAGGCCAGTATGTAAGGCGGCATCGCGAAAATTTCCGAAACGAAGGGCACACCTTGCCAAAAGGCTGAATTCATAAGATAACCTGACGCGGCGCAGACAATCCAGATGGAAATCTGCAAAAGCCCCGTGAGTCCCACACCTAAAATCTTGCCGAACATAAGGTTGTTCGGCTTTGCGGAGGAAACGAGCAGCTCCATCGCGCGGGAGCTTTTTTCGTTGACCACGCTGGTCGCCACCATCTGTCCGTACATGTTGACCGTCATATAAAGCAAAATCAGCAGCACATATGTATACCAGTAGGTTTCGGTAAAGCTTTTGCCGGGCTGCTCGAAGGTGAATTCGAGCGGCGTGAAGGCCTGTGTTATCTGCGCGTCGCTCATCCCGCCCTCGCGCATGTCTGCGAGCAGCACCTGGTTTTGCAGGGCGGCCTTTACCAATTCGGAGGCGGGCGAGGAGATGAACTGGTCTTCAATATAGGTGACGCCGCGGTTTTCGTCGATTATTACGCCGGCTAAAATTGTTTCGTCCTCAATCTGCGAAAGTATAGCTTCTTTTGTAATATCGTCGCTGTAGGTTACGGCATACATGCCGCCCATGGCCTGCTCGAACATCTGCCTGTCGGCGATAATCCCCGCGCCGTCCAGCACGGTGATAACCGGTGCGTCGGCGGTATCCGTGCCGGGGGAATGCTCGTTTTGTCCCTGTGTTTCAGCGGAATCTCCTCCGGTCAGATTCGAGATAACCGGGGGGATGGTGAGAAGCAAAAGGATAAGGGCGGCAACGACAATTGTAAAGCCCAAAAATATCTTATTCTTTAAGGAGCTTCTGAATTCATATAAAAATACGGTTTTAAACTGCTGCATCCGATTCACCCGCCTTTTCCACAAATATTTCTTCAAGAGACGGCTCGAGCACCTCAAAGCGTACGAGCGGAATTTCAAGCCGGATAAGCTCGGTAAGCAGCCGGTTGCGATCCCCGGCGTCTTTCAGCTTTAAGCGAACCGTGTCCTGCATTATGTCGCAGCTCTTTACAAAGGAGGCCAGCTCGCCGCTAAAAAGGGAGCCTAGGCGTACTATGCCGTTTTCTCTGTCGTCCGGGTCGGGGGTGATTATAAGCTTACGCCGGTCATAAGAGCGTTTTATGGCCTTTAAATTTCCCTCTAAAATTATGCGCCCGCCGCCCAGCATCGCGATGGAATCGCAGAATTCTTCGACATAGCTCATTTGGTGGGAGGAGAAAATGACGATTTTACCGGCCTCGACCAACTCCGAGACAATGTCCTTGAGCATTTGGGCGTTGACCGGGTCAAGCCCCGAAAAGGGCTCGTCCAAAATGATGATGTCGGGGTCGTTGACCAGCGTCGCGGCCAACTGGATTTTTTGCTGGTTGCCCTTTGAAAGCGTGTTGAGCTTTTTGTATGTATATTCGCTCATCTGCATTCGTCCGAGCCATTGTTTTGCCGAGGCCGCCGCCTCGGCGCGGTGCATGCCCCTCAGCATGCCTATGTAAACAATCTGGTCGAGAATTATTTGCTTGGGATACAGTCCGCGTTCCTCGGGCAGGTAGCCGAAGGTTTTGCCCGAAAGCGACATCCTTTTGCCATCTATGGTGACCTCGCCGTCATCTGGCGGGAAAATCCCCATTATCACCCTTATGATGGTGGTTTTCCCAGCACCGTTGCGACCCAGAAGACCCAAAGCGCTGCCGGTGCGCGAGCAAAAGCTCACATCGTTTAAAACCTGTTTTTCACCGAAGCTTTTTTTAATATTCTTTACTTCCAGCTGCAAAAGACAACCTCCTTCTAGTTGAGTGTCAACTGTTTTTCTATATATTCCTCCGCAAGGTCGGAGAGGGGTATAGCGTCGACGACGTCGTCCACGGCTTTTTTGATCCGATCCAGTACACCGAGGGTAGCGCACAGCTCCGCCCCACCACAGTGAATGCCATCCCCGCCGCAGGCGGATGGTACAAGCTCGCCCTCGGTCGCGCGTAAAATCTCACCGGCGGTAATTTCTTTGGGGTCGCGGCTGAGCCGGTAACCGCCCTGCTTGCCCCTTGAGGATCGGACAAGACCCTCGCCTATAAGATTTTTTATAATCTGTTCGAGATATTTGTCGCTAAGGCCGTTGTGCTGCGCAATGGATTTCAGGGAAAGCGGCATCTGTTCCCGATAACCGACAGCCAAGTCGACCATCAGCTTTATTCCGTACCTTCCCTTTGTAGTCATTTTCACCATGTTCACCCGTTTCTTAGTAATAGGAGCAGGCCGCCGAATGCGAGCCATACAACAATTGTATACCGTATACGGTCATTATATCATGTTTGTCCGCCGTTGTCACAAAAATATTGATCTATTCGACAGGTATAATATAAGTACAGGCGATGGCCGTCCCATAATTGTGAATACCCGTATGACACAAACATAAAGCGCATATTTTTTATCAGCGGCGAAAACCGCTATATCAGGAAGAAAGGGGGAAGCGCCCGGTAAAAGAGACGCAGGAAAACAGCGCGGAGAAAACGGCGGGATTTCATTGCGGCAAGACGCTTTTGTGTTTGCAGGCACAAAACAAACTTCACACGCCATGCGGCGCAGCATGAAAACACGTAAAAAATTTGATGGGTGAAGTTTTTCGCATATGGTGCGGTTTCGGCTTTAGTGGGAAACGCCGTGCGTTTAAATCAGTTTTTGCACAGCAAAAAAAAGCCCGCCTCACAATGAGGAATACACGTGATGAAAACCCCGCCGTCAAGCGCGCTGCCCCGGAGCCGCGAAAGAAATATTGTCAGCCGTCAATGGCTCCGGCTACCTGAACCGCGTATTCCGCGACCGCCTCAAGGGCGGCTTTATCCGGACGGAACGCCGTGCGCAGGCCGTCGCCTACAAATTTAAACCTGAGTGAATGCAGACGGTCTTTTATCATGCCGACCGCCTCGCCGCTCCACCCGAAGGAGCCGAAGGCTCCGGCCGGCTTTTTTTGATTGTTTATGCCACTGAGTAAAGACAGAATATCCCACACCGGCTTTACGGCGTCGCGGTTGATTGTGTTCGAGCCTATCATGACCGCGTCGGCCTCATTTATTTTTGCGGCTATTTCATCCGCCGGCGACACGGAAATATCCAGGAGTTCTACGTCCAGACCACATTTCTCGGCGGCTTCACCTGCTGTGCGAGCCATCATCCCGGTGTAACCGTAGGCGGAGGCGTAGGCTATAATCATGCGTTTTTTCGGCGGTTTTTTCGCGGGAGTACTCCACAGCCGATAATTTTCCTCCGCCTCGCGCAGCCTGCCCCTGAGTATAACCCCGTGGCTCGGCGCTACAGTAGTTATATCCAGCGCCTCAAGCTTTTTCAGCCCCTCGAGCACATACGGTTTAAACGGGCCAAAAATACAGTCGTAATAATGACGGAATGCGGACGCGAATTTCTCGGGATAAAGAATCTTGTCGTCCCAAATTCTCGACTCACAATAATGTTCGCCCAAAAAATCACATGTAAACGCCGTTTTGGTTTCGGCGTCATAGGTGAACAT
>DOZQ01000077.1:5498-6965 GCA_003517915.1 Oscillospiraceae bacterium
GTGTCGCCCTGCCTTACCGCGCGGATATCCGCCGGACGGTTTAAAATATTCGCGAGGTATTTTGCTCCGGCCACCGTGGCGATAAGCTGCATTTCGGGATTTTCGTCTAAAAGCCCCGAGATGCTGCCGGTGTGGTCGGGTTCGCAGTGATTGACTATAAGGTAATCAATTTTCTTAATATCGGTGATCTCCCTCAGATTACCGAAAAACTCGTCACGGCATTTTTCGTGTACCGCGTCTATAAGGACGGTTTTTTCCAAGCCTTTTATAAGATAGGAATTGTAGGTGGTGCCATATTCGGCCGCTATGATTATATCGAATATTCTCAGGGTGGGATCGCTCACGCCGACCGAATAGATATTATTATCAATTTTAAAACTGCCCAAATTTTTACCTCCTTTGATATTACGCCGGAGAGAACATATCCTTACCAACGCCGCATACCGGGCACACCCAGTCGTCGGGGATGTCTTCAAATGCCGTGCCGGGAGTGATTCCTCCGTCGGGATCGCCGATCTCAGGGTCATAAAGCCAGCCGCAGGCGTCGCATACATACTTTTTCATTTTTGTGGTCTCCTTTCGCAGTGCAATAATTTTAGTATATTATACCACACAGCGGCGAAATACGCATTATATCTTACAAATAAAATTCATACCATGTACATTCTTTTTCACAACAACCGAAACAATTTCGGGTTACACTGTAATCACAGTAAGTTTACAAGGAGGAAAATTAATGAGTGGCGGCACAAATAAAACAGTTTTAGTTTGCGTAACAGCACAGCCTGAATGTGAACGCCTTATAAGAGCGGGCAGGGAATTGGCCGATAAAACGGGTCGTTCGCTGGAAGTGCTGAGCGTTCAGCCGGCCGAGCTTGATCCCGCCGAAAGAGCCAGCGACCTCGAATGCCTGTATATGCTTTCAAAAAGCGTGCACGCGGGCGTGATGATATATTATAACGACGAACCGGCGATTGTCGCGGCGGCGCATATAAAACGCCACGGGATTTCGCATATAGTAACCGGCATGCCGGATGGGATTAACACCGGCTTTCTGGATCATATTCATCTGCTGGCGCCCGATATCCCCATAAGCATGGTGGCTAAGGACTCGACCGTATATACCATAAGCCCCGCCGTGCGCGTAAAAAAAGCGTCGATGTCGAGATAAACAATAAATACGGAAACACATGTTTGTGTAGGGAACGACCCCTGTGTCGTTCCGCAGATTCACAGACACCATTTATCAAACTGCTCTAAAGCGTAAGCGGCCGGGTCCTCTCTCCTTTTTTCCCGGTTGCTATATATGGCAAAAGCGCTTCCCCGCGTGAGAAATCCGCGGGGAAGCGCTTTGTTTTTTGTCATTTTTCCGGGCTCGGGCGCTCGGCGCTTGGATTCGGCACGCCTCGTTCCCCCTCGCTGCTCCAGAAAAAGTTCCTCCGGCTTTAAATTCCCCGGGTTTGGCTC
>DOZQ01000002.1 GCA_003517915.1 Oscillospiraceae bacterium
GAAAGGCGGAAAACGAAGAGGTGGCACAGGCATTTCTGGGCGGGCGCGGAGATTTTTATCCCGAAGACGCGGGCGCGCTTATAGATGAAAGCGGCGAGGCGGAAAAAGCCTTTGCCGGGGGCGGGGCAGATTTTCTTACACTTATGCCGCACCGCCACGGCACCGGCGGATTTTTTATCGCGGCGATGCGAAAGCGAAAATGATTATAAAAAAGGATGTGGGCCGGACTTGCTGGACATAGGTTCAATGACGCCGGAGGAAATAGCGGTTCGGCTGACCGAAATGGGTCAGCCGGCTTACAGGGCGGGGCAGATTTTCCGCTGGATTCACTCGGGAACCGGGTCGTTTGACAAAATGACCGACCTGCCGGCGGCTTTAAGGCAGGAGCTTGAGAAAAAATTTGTCATTTATTCAATTAAAATTGATAAAAAGCTTGTATCCCCGGGGGATAATACGGTAAAATACCTGTATAGGCTTCATGATGGGGAAACGGTCGAGTCGGTGGTCATGCATTATAAGCATGGCAGCAGCGTTTGCATATCCTCTCAGGTGGGCTGCAAGATGGGATGCGGCTTTTGTGCCACCGGACTTGGCGGATTTACGCGAAATCTCACTGCGTCAGAGATGCTCGCACAGATTATGGCCGCGAAAAAAGATTTGTCCATAGATATAAATCACGCGGTGCTAATGGGTATGGGTGAGCCTTTGGATAATTTTGAGGCGCTCAGCCGCTTTCTCACGCTGGTCTCGCATCCTCAGGGACTGGCCATAAGCAGGCGCCACATATCGGTTTCGACCTGCGGGCTTGTGGACGGCATTTATAAGCTGATGGAGACAAAGCCGCAGTGTACCCTTTCGGTTTCGCTGCACGCGCCGGATGACGAGCTGCGCTCACGGCTTATGCCGGTAAACCGCAGATGGAACATAAAGGAACTGCTGGACGCCTGCCGGCGCTTTACCAAAGAAACCGGGCGGCGCGTATCCTTTGAATACGCGCTTATAAAAGACTTGAACGATGCGGAGGAGCAGGCTGTGAGGCTTGCGGCGCTATTGAGGGGGATGAAGGCTCATTTGAATCTGATTCCCATGAACGCCGTCAAAGAGACCCCTTACCGCAAAAGCGACAGAAAACGGATTATGTGCTTTTTTAAGGTTTTGACAAACGCAGGGATAAATGTTACAATACGCAGGACACTTGGCGCGGACATAGGTGCCTCATGCGGGCAACTGCGCGGAAAATCCCCGAATAATACTGACATATGATTGGTATAAGCAGGGAGGGAAATCATGAGGATCTCCAGTAAAACCGACATTGGCCTGGTGCGTTTATCCAACCAGGATACCTATTCTACCGGTGAGCTGCCGGGGAACGCGGTTTATGCCGCCGTGTGCGACGGCATGGGCGGGGCGGCCGGCGGCAATATAGCGTCCGAGACGGCGGTTCGCATTATTTCCGAACAGCTTACGGTCTGTTACCGTGAGGGAATGGGCTCCAACTCCATAAAAAATATGCTGTGTTCGGCCATGGAGGCCGCCAACATAGGCATTTATGATCTTGCGAATTCCATAGACGGGTTAAAGGGCATGGGTACTACGGCAGTGGTTGTGCTGCTGTCGGGTTCGACGGCTCATGTCGTTCATTCGGGCGACAGCCGAGCCTATCTTGTAAGGAACTCCGAGCTGACGCAGATAACAAAGGATCATTCAGTTGTTCAAACCATGGTTGACAGGGGGGATATTTCCCCTGACGCGGCGCAGGCGCATCCCAATAAAAATGTTATAACAAGCGCGCTTGGCGTCGACAGCCATGTTGATATAGATTATAATGAGGTGCATGTGGGCAGGGGTGAGTCGGTTCTCATCTGCACTGACGGATTGACGAACTATGTAAGCGACGAGAAGATATTTGAGACCCTTACATTATTTGAGTTTTATGAATATCCCGACAGGCTTATTGAGCTTGCCTTCGCGGGCGGCGGCGGCGACAATGTCACCGTGGTCGTAATAGCGGAGTAGACAAAAGAGGTTCAACTATTATTTCCAGAAGGGTGATGGAATAAAATGGATAAATACGTAGGAAAACGTTTGGACGGACGTTACGAGATCAGGGAGATTATCGGCGTCGGCGGCATGGCAGTGGTTTATAAGGCCTATGACAGCATTGACGGAAGGACTGTCGCCGTTAAAATTCTGAAAGAGGAATTTTTAAAAAACGACGAATTCCGGCGCCGGTTTAAAAATGAGTCAAAGGCCATAGCTGTGCTCTCCCATCCCAATATAGTAAAGGTCTACGATGTTAGTTTTGGGGATCTGATTCAGTATATTGTAATGGAATATATTGAAGGCACCACACTCAAGCAGTACATTGAAAGCCGCGGGATTATACCGTGGCCTGAGGCGGTGCTTATAACCCGGCAGATTTTGGGGGCGCTCAACCACGCGCATCAAAAAGGCATTGTCCACCGGGATATAAAGCCGCAGAACATCATGATGCTGCCGGATAAAACCGTAAAGGTGACCGATTTCGGCATAGCGAGGTTTTCAAGGGACGAGCAGCGTACCATAACCGACAAGGCGATAGGCTCGGTGCATTACATCAGCCCCGAGCAGGCGCGCGGCGACGCTACCGACGCGAAGGCGGATTTGTATTCGGTTGGGGTGCTGCTGTATGAAATGCTTACCGGATGCCTGCCGTTCGAAGCCGACAGCGCCGTTTCGGTCGCGATTATGCAGCTGCAGTCCGAGCCGAAAAAACCGCGTGAGATAAACCCGGTTATTCCCGTCGGTCTTGAGCAGATAACCATGCACGCTATGGAAAAAACCGTGAACCGCCGGTATGATTCGGCCGCGGCGATGCTCGCCGACCTTGACAAGATACAGCAAAATCCGGACATTACCTTTAATTACACCTATTTTGTCGACCGCTCACCTACCAAATTTGTGTCGGCGCCGGTTAGGCGTCCGATCTCTACGGTGTCGGCATCCAAGAAAATCGACGAGCTTTATGACGAAGACGATTATGAGGAGGACAAAAAGAAGACTAAGGTCATACCGATTTTGGCGGCGGTGGCGGCGGCGTTTGTCGTTATCGGTATCATCATCTTTTTTGTGTTTTTCGCGAATAATCAGGATGACGTAGCCGAAATACCCTGCCCGAATTTTGTCGGCATGGACTATACCGAGGTTACCACCAGTTCTGAATATGCTAATCTGGATATAAAAGTGATAGCGAGGGAAAACAACGCCGAATACGCCTATAACCAGATTTTTTATCAGAGCATTGATCCCGATAGAATGATAAAGGAAAATCAGACCATAGAGGTAAAGGTATCCAAGGGCATGAAGACGGTTACGGTACCGTCTGATCTTGTCGGGCTCGAAGCCGCCGACGCCGTTCGGCTGCTGGAGGAGGCCGGTTTTGAAACCGAGGAAATCGACGAAAACAGCGATGATATTGAAGAAGGCCTTGTTACCAGAACCGAGCCGGCATCCGGCGAAGAGGTGCAGGAAGGCTCCAAGGTGGCCGTGTATGTAAGCCAGGGTCCGGCGGAAAAATTCGAGAATGTACCGAATGTAGTGGGACGTTCGCTGAACGATGCGAGGAGCATGATCGAGGAAAAAGGCTTTGTCGTCGGCTCCGAGACCCCTAAAGACAGCGACGAACCGGAGGGTACGGTGTTAGAGCAGAATCCCGCCGGGGGTCAGGCTCTTCTCGGCGAGGCAATAAATCTGGTTTACAGCAACGGCGCGGGAGTCGAAAAAACCGTGACGGTTCAGGTTGACTTGGCTCAAAGCGGTTCACAGCGTCCGGCTTCCTTCCAGGTGATGGTGTCACGTGCCGGCAGCAGTGACAATTATGACGGCCAGCGGAATTTTTCCGGTGTCGTATATCCCCTTAAAGTCACATCCAAAAACGCGACGGAGCAGTTTGACATTTTTCTGGACGGAGAGTTCTATATGACAATAGAAGTGGATATGGAAAATGGGACATACGATACGATCGAGGGCCCCGAAAAACCCTTCGATCCGCCGTCCGAACCCGCATTACCGGGATCAAATCAGGGACAGAACAATAACACGCAGTAGAAATTTGCCGCGCGGTCTGCCTTTTCGGTGCTGACTGCGCGGCTGTGATTTTACCACAGACGCGCGATGCGCGCCTCTGTGCAATTTTGGGGCGTCGGTGTAGGGGCGGCTCTGTGTGGCCGCCCGCCAGATAAATTACCACCTTTCCGCCTGAGATTATTTTCGCGCAAGTCGATTTTTTCTTAGGAACGACACAGGGGTCGTTCCCTACAAAGACATAATATAAGGAGGTTTTTCGTTGCGGGGTTTGATTGTCAAAGCCCTTTCGGGGTTTTATACGGTTGAGTCGGAGGGGGAGCGCTACGTTTGCCGCGCCAGAGGCATATTTCGAAAGAAGGGTCAGTCTCCGTTTGCAGGCGACACCGTGGAATTTACTCCCGCGCCGGACGAGGAAAGCGAGGGCACGGTCGACAAGATTATACCCAGAACAAACCTTCTGACAAGGCCGCCGCTTGCGAATGTGTCAAGGCTTTTGATAGTCAGCTCGGTAAAAGCTCCGGTTCCAAACATAACGCTTATAGACAAGCTGACCGCCATCGCCTGCGACAAGGGTATAACGCCGGCGGTGGTGTTCAATAAATCCGATCTGGACGACGGTTCCGGTTTGTGCTCCATATATGAAAAAGCCGGAATATCCGGCATGGTCATATCCTGCGCCACCGGCGAGGGAAAAGACCGGCTGAGGGAGTTTATAAACGCCGGCGGGATAACTGTGCTCACCGGTAATTCGGGTGTGGGCAAGTCCAGCATATTAAACGCGCTTTATCCGCGCCTTGACCTGCCCACGGGGGAGATCAGCGAAAAGCTGGGAAGGGGGCGGCACACGACCAGGCATGTGGAACTGTTTAAATGCGGAGGCGGAGGCTATATCGCCGACACGCCGGGTTTTTCGTCTATGGAAACATGGCGCGGCGAGGTTATTTCAAAAGAAAACCTGCCGCTGGCCTTTCCAGAATTCGCATCCTATCTGGGGAAATGCCGGTTTGTCTCTTGCTCTCACCGGGAGGAAAAGGGCTGTGCGGTGCGTGAGGCTGTGCAGTCAGGTGATATAGCCGAGAGCCGTTACCGCAGTTATCTTGCCATGTATGACGAGGTCAAGGATATGAACGACTGGGGGAAAAAGAGATAAATCGATTTTTTTGCATAGCAAACATTTTCGGACAGGATACAGGCACGTAAAAATAAAAAAAGCTGAACTTTTCGCCATATGCCTGCGTATACTGGTAAAAGAAACGAATATAGCGGTTCCGGCAACTTAATTATGTTAAGTTGAGCCGCTGTATACGCACGGGAGGCGATGGCAGCAGTGAAACGACGTTCACGGCACCGCAGCCGGGGGATAATAGTGGTTGCGTTCGGAATCGGGATTATAAGCGCGAATTTTTTTCCGCTTGAACTGCTGGTTTCTCTGAGCGCTATTGCTTTGGTTCTCATGGGAATAGCCCTGATTAAATGCTGATGCGGAGGTCGGATAGATGAAAGTGGTTGTGGTGAAGAGTCCCCGGATGTTCAGGGGGATTTTGAGGCTTATATTTAAAATAAAGAAAATTGATTAGCGTCTTTGCACATTCCCGAAATACATATTTCAAACGATTTGACCGTAATTTACGCCGGCTTTTTGAAAGTCGGCGCTTTTTTTTGCATATCGCCCGTCCCGCGTGAATAGTATGCAGTAGAACATTAATGCTGACCGCCGCGATACTGTTTGGTCAAATAGTATTATGCCGGTGATTAGTATAAAGGAGAGATACCATGGAGTATAAATTGACACAGCAGGATGTTTACATCAATGACGTTGTGTTTGATGAGAGCGTTGAGCAGCCGATTGACACTGAATTTTCTCTCCCTGATTACTGCCCGGACGTCGCTCGTGTGCTCAAATGCAGAATTAATCCACGCATAGGCTCACGGAGTATAAACGGCGGGATTCTGACAGTGGAGGGAACGGCCTATATAAACCTGATTTATGTAGACGAGGAAAAGGGAGATATCCGCAGCCATGAGCACAGCGTGGGCTTTACCAGAAATTTTGAGGTGCCGGGCGAATACGACAACGCGCAGCCCATCGTGCGGGCAAAAATGGAATATTGCAACTGCCGGCCGATCAACCAGAGAAAGATAAGCGTGCACGGTGCGCTGAGCCTGCGATTAAAGGTCTGCGCCAGACGCAAAAAAGAGATAATCACCGACGTCGACGGTGAAGGCATTGAGGTTCTGCGCGGGGAAGTGCCCGCCAGCAGCACACTTTCCACTGCCGAAAAATATCTGCTGATAAGCGACGAGTTGGACATAGGGCCGAGCCAGCAGGGCATACGCTACCTTTTGCGGGGCGACGCCAGAGCCATAGCGCTGGACTGCAAGGTGGTGTCAAACAAAGTAATAGTAAAGGGAGAGCTGCTTGTAAGCGCGTTTTACTGCGGCGATGAAGACGGCGGCACAGACAATCTTGATACCAGCCTGCCGATAAGCCAGATTATCGACATTGACGGAGTAAACGAAAAATGCACCTGCTCGGCCAGCATCGACGTGGTGTCGCTGGATTTAAAGCCGCGCACCGGACTGAACGGGGAAGCGCGCAGCATGGCTATTTCCTCGAAGCTGCTCATAATGATCAAGGCTTACTGCGAAAACGACGTGCCGGTCATATATGACATTTATTCCACCCAATTTGAAAGCAGCAATGAAAAGTACGAAATCCCTTTTGAAAAAAAAGTAGGATCGGTAAATGAAAATTACCTTTGCAAAAAAACGATAGACCTGCCGGAAAAGGCCATGGATTCTGTGGCGGATCTCTGGTGCGATTCGGCGGTGGAAGGGGTGCGTCAGGAAAACAATCAGGTGGTGATAAGCGGGACGGTAATGATATGTATTCTGGGCAAGGACAAAGACGACCTGCCGTCTTATTTTGAAAGCCCGGTGGCTTATGAATATCGGTACAATCTGGATTCGGTGCCCGAGAAGGTGAGCTGTGATCCGGAGGTCGTGGCGGCCAACGCGACTTATACTCTGCTGCCGACCAATGAGATCGAGGTAAGGGTAGAGCTTGACATCAAAGCGGAGATACTTAGCAGAACAGGGGTTTCGGCGCTTGTGGGAACCAATATCCATGAAGACAAACCCAAGGAAAAAGATGCGGCGGCACTGATAATTTATTACGCCGACGCCGACGAGACCGTATGGGATATCGCGCGGGCGCACAATACCTCAGCCGAACAGGTCATGAATCTCAATACGCTGCAGTCCAGCGGAAAACTAGGCGCTAAAAAAATGTTGATGATTCCGACGGTATAATCTTTTTTTGCGAGGGGGAAAACATATGGAAGAACGTAATATTTACAAAGACATTGCGCAGCGCACACAGGGGGATATATACGTCGGTGTTGTCGGACCGGTGAGAACAGGCAAATCCACCCTGGTCAAACGGTTTATGGATACGTTGGTGCTGCCCAATATTTCCAGCGAGTTTCAAAGGGAACGCGCGAACGACGAGCTCCCGCAGTCGTCCGCGGGACGGACTATTATGACCACCGAGCCCAAATTTATCCCCGAAGAGGCGGTAGAGATCACACTGGAGGAAAATTCCTCATTTCAGGTGCGAATGATCGACTGTGTGGGATATATTGTACCGAGCTCACTTGGCTATATAGAAGGGGATCAGCCGCGAATGGTGATGACACCGTGGCATGATGAACCGATTCCGTTTAACATGGCCGCCGAAATAGGCACAAGAAAAGTAATAACCGAGCATTCGACCATAGGGCTGGTGGTTACGACCGACGGCAGCATAAGCGATATTCCAAGAGAGGAATATGAGGAGGCCGAGGAACGGGTAATAAGCGAGCTTAAAGAGATAAGCAAGCCGTTTGTCGTGCTGCTAAACTGCATGTATCCCGAGTCTGAAAGCGCGAGGGAAACGGCGGCTGCGCTTACAAAAAAACACGGCGTGCCGGCCATGCCGGTAAATTGTCTTGAGCTGGACGAAGAGCAGATAAAGGAGATTATCTCTAAAATCCTGTTTGAATTCCCGGTCAAGGAGATTGCCGTTGAGCTGCCTAAGTGGATATCCACCCTGGAGGAGGATCATTGGCTGCGCACGCAGGTTTTCGACTTGATTAAAGAGACCGCCGAAAAAATAACGCATATCCGGGAGGTAAGCAAGCTCACCGACGCGATGGAGGAATGCGAATATGTAGACGGCGCCCAGATAGCGAAGGTGGGGCTTGGGAAGGGAAGCGCCCGCGTGGGGATCAGCATAAGCCAGGATCTGTTTTACCGTATTCTGGCCGAAACCACCGGGCTTAACATTTGCGGAGACCAGGATTTGATGGGCTGCATGATGGAGCTTGCCAAGATACAAAAGGAATATATACGCGTCAAGGACGCTTTGGACGAGGTAGAGGCAACCGGCTACGGCATTGTTATGCCGACGATTGAGGAGCTGAAGCTGGAAGATCCCGAGATAATGCGGCAGGGCGGCCGGTATGGCGTCAGGCTGCGCGCGTCGGCCCCGTCTATACATATGATGCGGGCGGAGATTACCACCGAGGTTTCACCTATTGTCGGCAGTGAAAAGCAGTCTGAGGATCTTGTGATGTATTTATTGCAGGAATTTGAGGAAAATCCTGTGGAAATATGGGATTCTAACATATTTGGCAAATCGCTGCATTCGCTTGTGAACGAGGGACTGCACACCAAGCTTGCCCGAATGCCCAGCGAGGCCAGAATGCGGCTGCAGGAAACGATAGAACGGGTGATAAACGAGGGCTGCAGCGGGCTTATTTGCATTATTCTTTAGAGGTTTTTGGATTTTAGACGCAGTAAAACCCCCGGTGAGATTTTCTCACCGGGGGTTTCAGACTGTCAAAAAAGGTCGCCTTTTGGCGGCCTTTTTGGTATAATAGAATAGGGTGATACGATGCTGGAACGAAGTGAAGATAA
>DOZQ01000027.1:0-1795 GCA_003517915.1 Oscillospiraceae bacterium
TGCCACAGGCGCGACTGGCGCGGGAGCCACAGGCCCGACTGGAGCCACGGGCGCAACTGGAGCCACTGGCGCGACTGGCCCGAGCGGAGCTACTGGTTCTACGGGTGCTACAGGTGCAACTGGTGCTACAGGCGCGACTGGCCCGAGCGGAGCGACGGGTCTTACCGGAGCCACAGGTGCGACTGGGCCATCAGGCTTAGCCACAGGCGTCACCCTGTTTAGCGTTGTCAACCAAGGTTCCGGCACAAGCGGCACCGAGGTTCCGCTGAAATACGGCGACAAGCTCATTTTCCGCACCGATACGCCCAGTACGCAAAATATCACCGTAAGCCCAGGCTCGGCGATTGTCACCATCAACAATACTGCCTCCGGCGCTACCGCTGCGACCATCGCAACCGGAGCGACACTGTTCACCGTAGCTCCAGGCTATCAGGCGGGCGGTACCGCCGCGGCTGTCAAGGGTGGAGATAGGCTCTTCTTCGCGACGCATGACAAAAGCAAGATGACTATATCAATGGACAAAACGTCGCCGCCCGATCCCGAAGGAGCGGTCGTCTATCTGGACGTGAACGTTTCCGGCGGCGTTACCGGCGCGAAGGGCGAGCTGGCCCCCTACGGCGTGTTCAGAGGCACCTACCGCAGAACCTACTGCGGCCCGAAGGGCTGCGGCGTCACGGGCGACGAAACCGTCGGTACCGTCATCCCCGTGCACGAAGTTATGCGCCCCGGCACGGTAACAACAACAGGAGCATTTGACCTGTTCCAGGTCCCAGCGAGTTATACCGACCCGTGGACCCATCCCGACTACGGCAGTGTCATAGTGCATGTTCCCGGTGTATATCTGATAACGGCAAAGGTGCAGATGGACAACGTGAGCATGTCTCAGGCCTTCTGCCTGCAGGTGGAACGCCGCGGCTCCAAGGTTGACTATTACAACGCCTGGGCCGTTTCGAAAAACACGGGAACCTCGTCCATCACCTGTATCGTCCCGATACAGAGGGACGACAAGATATCCATCGGCCTGATGAGCGGCGGCCCGGTCACTATAAACAATACTCCTGACGGAGTTCAGGAACCGACGCCGAGCACCGCCATCACCCTGATGCGTATGAGTAATCTGCCAGCCAATTATTGGCCGTATACCGAAAGCCTTGGCTATTTCGACACCGGCAAAGGCTCAACCTAAGCGGCAAAAACGCATCACCGCGCACATTCAAAAATTATTCCTCCCCCGTCACAAGCGGGGGAGGAATGCAACATAAACCTGTAGGGGACGATGGCAATCGCTCCCTACAAAGCCGATGAATCAATGCTTACCTAAATCCATATGAAAGGAAATCCACATGAAATTTTCCGCCTGCTGGATTGTGAAAAACGAGGCCGAAAACATAAAAAAATCCATCATGAGCGTAAAAGCCTGTTGTGATGAAATGATAGTTGTTGACACCGGTTCTAACGACGATACGGTTAAAATCGCAAAAGAATGCGGCGCGAGGGTCGAGCATTTTAAATGGATAAGCGACTTTTCCGCCGCGAAAAACTACGCCCTCTCGCTTGCCAAGGGAGATTATGTCATATTCCTTGACGGGGACGAATATTTCGATCCCCCGCTGACAAAAAAAAGCGGCAGGGAATTTTATAAAACTTTTAAGGAGTCTCGCGCGGATACGCTGCGTATACCGCGATATGAAATGGAAAAAGAAGATGGTTCAATAAAGGGAATTCAAGCGTTCGACAGAATTTTGCGAAGAAAAACCGTGCACTTTGAAAACAAGGTGCATGAAATTCCCAGACG
>DOZQ01000027.1:1814-2863 GCA_003517915.1 Oscillospiraceae bacterium
TATTCAAAGGACATTGTGGCGGATAAATCCAGACGCAACATCACCATTCTGGCAAGTGAGCGAAAAAAGCTAACCGATCCTGTAGAGCTTTTTATGAATACGTCCTACCTGATGCGCGAATATATGGCAACGGAGGAGTATGACAAGGCCCGCGAATGCTGTCATTATCTGCTTGATAATTACGAAGTTCAGAAAGACGTATGCAACCGCTATCACAGGGGCTATATGCAGCGGTTTTATCAGGCGATCGCTATTGTGGAAATGTTCCCGGAGGAGTTTGAGCGAGAAGAGCTTTACCAGAAGCTGTTCGGCGGCATCAAAGAGAATTATCCCGAGACCAGAGATGCCGCCATCGCCGAGCTGCACTATCAGGTGCGGTTCCATTACCGGGAAGACCGATTTCTGCGGGAGCTCGCGAAGGTTGAGCCAAAGCTTGAAAAGCTGCCGTTTTCAGAGATTATAGACTGCCGCCAGGCGGAATCAATAATATTTGAGCGGGCCGCCGAGGCGGCACATATGCGCGGAGACGGCGAGAGCGCCGTGCGCTGGGCGCAGCACGCCATGATGCATTCGCAGACGATGGATCCAAGGCCGCTGCAAATCCTGTTTTACCATTTGAGAGGCAACCCGCCGGAGCTGTTCGCGGAATTCATATGTGAGCTGGTGGACATGGAGAATACCGACATTTCGAAGATTGTGATGTGGATGCTCCATGCGGATGAGTATCGCGGCGTATACGATATTCTGTTGAAAAAAGGGTTTCCGGCGGCCGAGGAGGACTTTATCAACATGGATATTGACGGGATTGTGGGCGCTAAATGGTGCGACCGCACCGACGTTTTTCTGGCCAAAGCGAAGCTTTTTAACGCGCGGATGAAATATGCCGACATCGCCCATGATCCCGAAGCGGATGACGCGGCTCTAAGGAACTTGCAGTGTGCGCAATATTTGGCGCACGCCCGCATTATGCTGGGGGAGTACAGTGAGGCTTATGACGTTTTGCAGCCGTATCTTGAAGCCGGTTCGCCGGATTATAATCTGCTTAGGCT
>DOZQ01000027.1:2881-3092 GCA_003517915.1 Oscillospiraceae bacterium
TATGAAGACGGCGTGGCGATTCTGGACGAAAATCTCGGGTTGAGCGACGTGATCAATACAGAGCCTACCAACGGAACCAACGCCCAAAAGCGGGAGTAATGTCGGCGGCAAAGCCCCCGGTCGGTAAACCAACCGGGGGCGTAATAATACGGTTTGCTTGAATACGGTTTAAGCGTCATTATCCTGGCTGCGGCTTTTCGAGATGATGTCG
>DOZQ01000096.1:0-3313 GCA_003517915.1 Oscillospiraceae bacterium
GAAAGGAGTGCCCGCCATGGCGGTTATGAATGTCAATCCGACCCGTATGGAGCTTTCCCGCCTGAAAAAGCGTCTGGTCACGGCGCAGCGGGGACACAAGCTGCTCAAGGACAAACGGGATGAGCTTATGCGCCAGTTCCTCGAGATGGTGCGTGAAAATAAAGCGTTGCGCCGGGATGTGGAGGCGCGGCTTAAGCAGGCGAACAACGCATTTACCATGGCAAGGGCCGTCATGCCTGAGGAGGTTGTGACGACCGCCCTTATGGCACCAAAGCAGCAAATTGCGCTGGAGGTCGGCGTTAAAAATGTCATGAGCGTCGAGATCCCAGTGTTTAAGTCTCACACTAAAACCGCCAACCCGGACGATATATATTCTTACGGGCTTGCTTATACCTATTCCGAGCTGGACGATGCGGTCTTCTCTCTGGCCGAGATCTGGCCGCATCTGCTGAGATTGGCCGAGATAGAAAAATCCTGCCAACTCATGGCGGCAGAGATTGAAAAAACGCGCCGCCGGGTCAACGCTCTTGAGCATGTTATGATCCCGCAACTTCTGGAAACCATTAAGTATATCACCATGAAGCTGGAGGAAAATGACCGCAGCAGCCGCACCAGGCTTATGAAGGTCAAAGATATGATGCTGGAAAAGCAGTATCGCTACAGCGAACGGTAAATAAGAAACCACCGGCTAAGCCGGTGGTTTCTTATTTACAACATAACGCCAACGGGGCGGATGTCAAGGCTCCGCAAGATATCTAAAAAACATTAAATGAATTGACCGCCTGTGATCGCTTCTTTGCGCCTCTTGCTTTTCCTGAGCGAAGCCAACTCGTACACCTCATCCACTGATGCCGCTACTTCCGAGGAATGAGAAACTAAAATAACACATTTGTTTTCTTCGTGCGCCAAGCGGTTGAAAATGTCAATAACCTCTTCCTGAGTGTTTAAATCAAGGTTGCCTGTAGGTTCGTCAGCAAGAATTATATCGGGATCGTAGGAGAGGGCTCTCGCTATAGCGACTCTTTGCTGTTCGCCGCCGGACAGCTTTAATATTCTGCGTTTGGAAAGCTGATCGTCTAAATCAACCTTTTCCAGCAGTTCGGTCGCTATTTTCCTTTTGTCGGGGATTTTTTTGCCGGAAGCCCGCATTGAAAGCTCTACATTTTCCACCGCGTTCAAGTGCGGCAGCAAATTAAACTGCTGAAACACAACGCCTACATGGCGGCTGCGGTATTTATATCTGTCTATAGTTTTGACGTCTTTTCCGTCAAAAAGTATTACGCCGCTTGTGGGTGATGTAAGTCCTGACAGGAGGGAAAGCAAGGTGGTTTTTCCGGCACCAGAGCGACCTACTATGGCGTATACCTTTCCCTTTTCAAATTTGTAGTTCAGTCCATCCAGCACCTTGGCTCGGCTGTCATAGGCATAGCATACATCTTTTAATTCGAGAATACTCATTTTTCTACCTCCAACATATGGTTTGGTTTTGTGAGCACATAACTTAGGTTCGGTTGGTAAGTATCTTGAGCGGTTCATATCTCATAACAAATATAACCGCAGATAAACTTGAAATAAGAGTGAGGATAATGCCTATGCCAATCAACTGACCCATAATCGGCAAATTAACCGTCGCGTTTATCTTCTCAAGATAAGTCACATTAGATGGATCTCCGCCAAATACAGACATCATACCACCCATATCACCTCTGCCGCCGGGCTGCAAACCCGAACCGCCGCCGGGTTGAAAATTCTGGTCTCCGCCCGGTCTGCCAAAGTTTGCGTTTTCATTTTCCGCCTGCGTATTCATCTGTTCAATCTGTGAGGACAGCAGGTTGTTGGAAATCGGAACGCTTACCGCCATACCGACTCCCGCCCCTATAATAATAAACAACAAGGTGATGCAGAGAAGCTCGGTTACAAATTGCATGGCGACCTTGCCTTTTTTTACGCCTATTGCCGTAAGCACCCCAACCTCATATTTCCGTTCGCGTATATTGAATACGTTTATGACAATCAAAATAACCGCGCCGATAACAAGGACGACTAACAACATGGTAGTTGCAAAATTTGAAAGATTTTTTAGGGGAAGTAAGCTGGATTCGTAATTGCTTACGTCAGAAGAAGAAAGAGTATAATATTCTGACAATCCATTCGTTGTAAGCTCCGCATCGAAAGCTTCATAATCATCCTGACTTCCAAAAACAAAGGCGCTGGAAAGCTGCCCCATGACAGCCGTGCTTTGCTCGTTGCCGAAATCGTCGGTTTGAGTGGTGGCGACGGATGCTGAATTGTCCGTAACGGACTGCAGAGCGTCATAACTGGTACATATCAGATTTGCCGGATCCATAGAAGTTGAAAACCGCATTTGATCCCCGGTATTACTCGAGCTGGAATCAGCATAAATCCCTATTATGGTAAATTCATATGTTTCATCTTCGGCATTCGGATTGGCCAGAGTAATTTTGTCACCAACAGAAAGCCCGTTAAAAGCAGCGAGTTCTTTGCTTACAAGACAGTTCATATCGGAAGACGCGGTATCAAACATTTCGCCGTCGGTAATCTGTGATGTGCCGCTTATAAACTTGCTCATAGCATCCTCGGCGCTGTATCCTGTTACGGTGAAATCGCCCATAGTCATTCTGCCCGGGCCGCCCGGACCGCCTTGCCCTCCGGGGTTGCCCGCTTCACCCGGAAAACCTCCGCCGGTTGAATCATCGAAGCTATCGGAGCTGCTTTCGGAGCCGTATGCCTCTAAGCCTTCGGTTGTGTTGAGCGATACGGAAGCCGAGTAATAAAAATTTTTCACATAGTCAGATTCGGAGTATGCCTGCAGCTCTAACAGGCTTAAATCCTGATATTGCGACATCATTTCCCGCATGGAATCCATGTCAGGTCTTCCACCCTCAGTGCTGTCCGCCGCGTTTTGCGCCGATGCCATAAGCTTTTCCCTGTCCACCGAAATTGTTCCGGTAATGTTTATAGAATCCACACCGGCGGTCTCGGCTTCATTCGCGGCGTTCCTGATTGCCAACGCAACACAAGATGAAGCGGCAATAGCAAGAACAATAATGCCGATTAAGATGTTTCTGCCTTTGGAACGGACAATACTTTTCATTGCGTTGATAAGCACTAACATAGAGGTTTCTCCTTTTAATTTTAAAAATTATTTTTCATTCCTATCATAGGTTGTTTTGTTGCTTAAAGTATGTGGGATGCGTTAATAATTTGTTAATACAATTTAATATATTTACTGCCGCATAGCAAAAACGGCCTCCCGTTTTGGAAGACCGTTTTTATACTAGAACCATTTCAA
>DOZQ01000096.1:3405-10531 GCA_003517915.1 Oscillospiraceae bacterium
CTTTGTTTTCAAGTGGTTTGGCTATAATAGCCGCCTTGACTTATTCTTGCGGATAAACACAAGTTCAGCGATTGTCACACCCATGTATAGTGTGGTATATTGTCCCATGTTTTTAAATGCTACTTGCCCAGGCAAACTTTTACTAACAGGATATCATGCTTTTTATTGGTGGTTAGTATTAATTCTAACATGGGATTCCCCTTTTACTACTCAAGTTCATAAGCTGTATATGGATGTGAGACATGATACCCCAGCTTTTCGGCCAAAGCAACCGAACGCTTGTCATGTGCATCCCAACTGGGATAAATATTCCTTGATAAACATTCAAGTATCAATTTTGCTCCGCATACAGTCGCAAGCCCTTTGCGCCGATACTCCGGCTTCGTGTCTATTTCAATCTCAATACCTCCGTTGTAAACCGCATAAGGCGAAGCCCCGGCAACCAATTTACCCTGATGCAAAATACCTACGCCTACCGCCAGCTTTTGGTATTCGGTGTAATCCTTGAATTGTGAGCATAAGTCTACAGACCATGCTTCACTTTTCGCCAGTTCAAACAACTCTTGGTCGAACAGCCTGATTTCATAGCAGGTGTCCAGTCCGTCTACATATGAGGTAAGTTTTTGGGAATCAAATATATCAGGTTCTTTTTTAATTGCGTATCTCTGAAACTTTTTTGCTCTTTTCCCGAAGAAGCTCTCAATCAGCTTTTCCCACTGGGCGTCTTTCGGCACTAACAATTTGGAACGTCCAAAAGAGTTAAGCAGGGAAGCGTTAGGCTCTCCGGCAAGAAAACAGATGTCTCCTACATCAACCATTGCGGATTTAGGTTCGTCGGTATTATCCACAATCAGTTTTCCCATATATCCTTGCAGACACGACCATATCATGGCTTTTTCCCAATCATCGAAAAATCGAGTCATTTTGCTATTGTACATTCTTTTTGTCCCCTCACACAATATTTAAGGTACCTAGGTCAGAGCGGTCACGTTGCCTTGATTAAGGCAGATACCTTTCCCGCCCACAGCAGCGTCAGCTTGTGCATTGCTCTTGTACAAGCTATATATAGCAAGCCACGCTCATATTCGGAGCTGTATTTATCGACGTTCACATCGGGAATTATCACCTCGTCAAACTCCAAACCCTTTGACATCTGTATGGATGTGACAGTCACACCATTTACAAAACGTGTGCTGCCCTTTGATATCAAATGCACATCATAATCTACCGAGAGCAAATCAAAGATGCATTTCGCATCCTCATCCGTTTTTGCGATAATACCAAGTGACACATAGGCGCTTTTTGCGAAAGCGTCAATCCTCTCTCTTATATTCGCCAATTCATCATTAAAATCGCGGCAGTTTATCATCGCCGGCATTTCGCCGTGCCGCTCGACAGCCTCTATCTTTTCTGCCTGCCCCAGCTTTTTTGCGAATGAAATAATCTCATGGGTAGAACGGTAGCTTTTGGTAAGCTCGGCATATTCGGCATCATGGTATAGCTGTTTCAAATCCTCCAGCGTATGCAAGTGGTTCGGATTCAGAAATTGTCCGAAATCGCCTAAAATCGTCTTTTGGCATTTGAATAGTACATTCAGCACCGCATACTGCACCGGCGTATAGTCCTGCATTTCATCGACGACCAGATGCTTTATGACGCCGCTTTTCTGCAACCCCTCAAAAGCCGCGTGGACATAAAGAAAAGGGTATATGTCTGCCCATTCCAAAGTGTTTTTCGCAGGCATTACAAACATCTGCGAGATAACGTTTTGTTTATAAAATTCCTTGTAAAGCGCAAGGGTATTCTTGAATGTAAGCATCTTATTCAGGGCTTTCAAGATAGTTTTACTTCCCGGTATATCGTCCTCCATGAAATTATCCGTATAAAACCGGTCGTATATATCATCCGCTGTCATCTGTAAGCGACGCTTCACCGGGTACTTGCTATACGCTCGAAACCGTTCGCGTATCATTTCCGCATTTGCGGTAAAACGTCCATGGGTGTAGTCGATAGGTTTAAAAGCGATATCCGGTATCTGCTCTACAAACTCAACCAGCATTTTTACAAAATCTAATGTGGATTTATACCGTACTCGCTCAACCCAAGCCGCATCATGCGCTGTAAGCGGGTCTTTATCCGCTTCAAAGCCGATAACTCCCTCTAACTGCACTTCGGCAATATCTATAAGGCTTATCTCGCCGATAGGTTCCTCGCCAAGCTCCGGCAAAACACCCGAAATATAATCTCCGAAAACCTTATTTGGAGATAGAATCGCCACATTTTTCGCAGTCAGCCTGTTTCCCCGCCGATAAAGCAAAAAGGCGATGCGATGCAGGGCAATTGAGGTTTTCCCAGAACCGGCCACACCCTGTATAATCATCGTACCCGCTTTTTCATTGCGGATGATTATGTTTTGCTCTTTTTGAATCGTGGCAATAATGGAATTCATATGTTCGTCTGACGTATGGGAAAGCTCCTGCTGTAAAATATTATCCTGTATATTTATGGAGCTTTCGAGCGCGTACTCCATGACGCCGTTTTTAATTTTGAATTGCCGTTTTCGGGTCAACTCACCGTTTATTCTTCCTGCCGGTGCTATATACCCGGCGGAGCCGATCTCATGGTCGTAAAACATACTGGCGACAGGAGATCGCCAGTCCGAAATCAACAGTTCACCCTCATGGCTAAATGCAAAACGCCCGATGTAAAATATATCCGCTTTGTCAGCGGCTTCATGGCGAAAATCTATACGTGCAAAGTAGGGAGATTCCTTTAGCTTTGCTGTTTTGTCCAAGACTGTGGCCGCAAACGCACCGGTATGGTCTATTTGCCTGAGCCCCAGCTCATTCTGGAACATTTCATGCGGGTCAATTTCCCCGCGATTTTGAACCATGTACCGTTTCATGTCCATATATTCTTTGTCTAACCGTCCTACATTAGCCTCCGCGTTCGCAAGGGCATTGTCAATATCACGGCTTATTTTTTCAAGACGGGCGATTTCATCGGGGAAAGGGATTATGGTTATATCACTCATTATTTGCCTCCCTCGGAAGGATGAATTTCTGAGTTGGATAACCAAACTCCATCATGAGTTCCGCTTCCGCAAAACCTAATGCCTTTAGCTGCTTGCGGTGCCCAATGTCGGCTTTGTCACCCTCGCGAAATGTCGTTGTAGTAATCTCTTGAGCATCTGCAAGCTCGCCAAAAACCTTATGCAAAAAGGCCTGCGGTATACCTTTTTGCCGGTATAGCGGGTGTGTACCCATAAAATCTATGCTGCCGGTTTTGCGTGAAAAGAGCAGGATACCCACCGCAATTTCGCCGTCTTTTGTTATCAATGCTTCCTTGCGAGCTATCTTGTCTGTCAAGGTCTTGATATGCTCATCCTCATGCAGATGAGGAAACCCGTCGATAGCCAGCCGCACCAGTGTCATCCAGTAGGGGATATCATATTCTGTCGCAAAGCTTATGTTCCATTTGCCGCCTTCTTTTTTATCCAGCATCTCAAAGCTCCCTTCAAACTCGAATTTTAATTGAAGCGGGTAAAATTCTTCATTCTCTCTGTATGCGTTTGGGGGAAGCTTATACATAAAGACAAAAGCGCAGTGAAATGCCTGCTGGCTTTCATAGCCGGACAAAAGCGAGATGTCTATTATGGACTTCTTTGAAAATACCAGCAGCTTTGCCGCTTCGGTAAGCTGGCGGCGCTGCAAGTAATCGTGCAACGTAAGCCCCAGGCACTTTGAAAATGTCCGGCTGAGATGATGCTTTGAGTAATGCACAGCATCGGCGACCATATCTAAATCCAGCCTTTCAGTCAGATTAGCCTCTATATATTCAATGGCCGCTGTGAGTTTTTCTATGTGATTCATACCTGTTAACCTCCCCGCATCAACAGTATATCAGAAGAATAGGCCTGCGTTTTCATATTTTGTGCTTTCTTTTAGCGGATAGCATAAAAAGCATTGATTCCCCATAAATTGATCAAGGTCTAGTTGGTCAACTTGAAAACTGCAATAGGTGGTGTGTCGTCATAAGATAAATTTGCGAGCATTTTTGACATAGTGAAAACTTAAAAAGACTGTAAAGGCGGAAAAATCATCTATAGTAATAATACTTGAATAGCCTCCGACTTCCGGCGAACGTCTGCCAGTCTTTTGGCAAAGGTTGCGATCGAAGTCAAAGTACTATGCATAACCAATAAGACCGCAGGATTTGAAATCCGGCGGTCTTAACATAAATTAAATAAATTGTCATCACAATAATCAGGTTTCATATCCTAGAATTTCGGCCTTCCGTTGGATAGCAAGCTCTTTTTTTACCGTGAGAAATATGCACGAGGCCAGCCCCAGAGAAGAAAGAAAAAATAAAATAAGCGAAGGATAGAACAAATGATTAAGTAAAGTATAGATTGCATTTTCTATAAGTACCCCGAGCATAGGAGTTGAAACGCTGAGCTTAGAAGGAATATCCGTAATCTTTAAAACGCAAACCGGAACAAAAACAATCGATGAGGAAATCCACATGCAGCTTACAAAATTATACAACCAGCCCAAAAGTTTTCTCTTATTTATAAAAAACAGAATAAGCGCAAAAAGAACGCTTGCTATAATAAAGATCAAATAAATATTCCCTGCAAAAACCACGGATTTTTTTAAAAAATCCATTTTAGGCAAAGCGCCAAACATCTCAGAGCTTATTATGCTGACATTATTGTCAATAATATCGGTTAAATAAACCGATATTTCCTGAGCGGCAGCATTAATATCAACCGTACTGCCAGACGACTGAACCTTCTCAAGATGCCCGCGTACAAGCGTGAGAAATTTATCCTGCGGATAAGAAGGCTCCGTTAAATCCTTATTGTAGATAAGCGCATCAATAAGTCCCGCAGTATAACCGGCTATCATGCGTTTAATTTCACCATCATCAACCGCAGCCTCTACCTCATCAGCCGGTAAATCAAGATAAAGACACTCATAACGGATTTTGTCCTTGATTTGAGATATGCTTTTTTCCATATAAGAGTCAGGCGCTATAATATCAGCAAGCCGTTTAGTATCTAAAACACTGAATTTTAAAAAGCAAAAAATCCAGCTAAGCAACAGTGAAACGACAAGCAGAAAGCATAAAAAATATTTCATTATACGGCGTTCAATGCTGATTTTATTTATGTAGGTCGTACGGTTCATCATTCTTCACCTGTAATCCAGTTCTTTCCGGATATTTTTTTGCAAATAATGCCCAATCGGTCGGTACGCAACCGACCATCATTGTCATATGGATAGCAGGTATAGCAGAAAAAAGTCTCGGTGCCGTCATCTGGAAGCAGAACAGTATAATCCTGATAATCGAATATTACAGATTTTTCCATTTCATAGACGTAGTCCCCGTATTTGGTTTTGATTTCAAATATAGCGCCGGGCTTTAAATTTTCAAGTTGCTCAAATAGCGTAGTGACATGAGCCGAATAGACGATTTTACCGTTTTGACCCGGAAAACGAGAGCCGGCAAAGTGGCCAATCCCAAGCTCGAGCATCTCATCGCCGTCACCAAAATAAACCGGAGCGTTATCGACATCAGCATCCTTAACGGTAAGTGTGGCATACTGCTCCCCGTAGGCTATAAGCGGAAATTCCTCCGGAACATACATACCTGTATTATCGAGGATATCTGGAGCCTTAACCTTGGTAGGAGAGGCCAAGAAAGGAACAGACGCTAATGTTTGATTGACGCTCAAAACAGACCCCATGATAAGAAGCACAAGAAATAAAAGCAAGGATGCACCCGTAAGAAGACCCTTCCTCTTGATTTTATTTTTAAATAACGCAGTACTGCTCATAACGTCTGTTCCTCGATTATTCACCGGTTCTCTTAACAAGGTCACCATCATACTGGAAAACCAACTCACCGGTCGAACGATCATACACATTGAAAATCTGGTCACCTAGGTGAACCGGTCTGGCTTTATTGACAAACTCCAGCCTGAAATTCATCTCATTTGCAACCCGAAATAAACGTTCGATCACAAACTGCTGCTGCGAACGGGTGTAATCATGCGCGCTAGGGCCATAATCTGTGTTGACATAAGCGGCGCAATCAAGAATCCACTGATTGAATAAATCGCCCTGCGCCGCAGTGAAATTATAGTTACGCACAGCGTTTTCGGCCATATAAAGAACAAAAATATATTCTCCAATGGGTTTGCCGGTCACTTCTATGTTTTCTGGATCAATATTAATATAATTTCCTAAAACGGTTCTGCGCAAGGTTTCCATTACCTCTGATTTTGTCGCTGCGCCGGCGGGAAAAGTAAGTAAAAGACTTAAAATGAGCGTCGTGCAAATAATCTTAAAAATCTTTTTAAAAAGCTTCCTTCTCATTAAATCACCTCATCAGATTATAACAAATTTTATTTTACCTAATTATAGCATCTTCAATTAGAATAAGCAACAAAAAAATACGGTTTAAACCGTATAAATTAGATTGTTATAAAATGGCCAATAACTGGCTCGCGCATAAAACAAATCATTTCAGCTCAAATGACAACGATCTCATATCAATTTGTATTGAAAATATGTGTTCGACCACGTTCGTTTATAATAAAAAGTGAAATAAATAGGATTATATTATTTATTCCAATTATCAGGAAGTAGGTTTGGCTATAAATAACAAAAGTTTATATATAATAACTTTTTTTGTATAAAATTATTGACAAATGTCGATTTGTCCTTTAAAGTAATTATATAAATTAACGTGCACGAGCACGAAAAGGGATGGTTCGTTCATATAAGGGAAGAAGAAGCAAATATGATGGGAAAGGCTAAAAGAGACGCGGCATATCTCTTGGCGACCGCCTTGACAATATCTATGCTGCTTCATGTTGTGCTCCTGCGCGGCAGAGGTTAAAAATAGGCAAAGATACTAAGAATGATGATGGTTTATACATATACATATATTCATTCATTGCGATATTTTCAGCAAATTGACAAAGTATGAATATAAAGTAAGCTGCTTAAAGCCGATTGTCAATTTGCGCGGAAGGAGGGAATCGCCCGACAAAAGATTATATTCGCATGGCAAAAACACACCGAACACAAAAAGAAAGGAAGTCAACCAAATGAGA
>DOZQ01000246.1:0-549 GCA_003517915.1 Oscillospiraceae bacterium
TATAAACAGTATGCTTTAATATTATGGCAGAGCTTAGAGGGCATGGCCCGTGAGGAGTTTGAGGATGAATTACAATTTTGCGGAAATCGAACATAAATGGCAGAAATTCTGGGAAACGAACAAAACCTTTAAAGCGTCTGATGATCATTCGCTGCAAAAGTTTTATGTTCTTATCGAATTCCCCTATCCGTCGGGGCAGGGGCTGCATGTCGGGCACCCGCGCTCGTATACGGCGATGGATATAATAGCGCGCAAAAAACGGCTTTCGGGGTTAAATGTGCTTTATCCCATCGGCTGGGACGCGTTCGGCCTGCCGGCGGAAAACTACGCTATAAAAAACCACGTACATCCCGAAGTGATTACAAAGCAGAATATCGCTAGGTTTAAGCAGCAGCTTAAAGCGCTTGGGTTTTCTTTCGACTGGGATCGCGAGATAAATACGACCGATCCCGAATATTACAAGTGGAGCCAGTGGATCTTTTTGCAGCTTTTCAAAAACGGGCTTGCCTATAAAAAAGAAATGGCGGTCAACTGGTGCACCTCCTGCAA
>DOZQ01000246.1:569-2308 GCA_003517915.1 Oscillospiraceae bacterium
GTGCGCAAGGTCAAAAGCCAGTGGATGCTCAAAATCACCGAATACGCCCAGCGACTTATCGACGACCTTGATATTGTGGATTATCCCGAGCGGGTAAAGGCGCAGCAAAAGCACTGGATCGGACGCTCCGAGGGGGCCGAGGTCAAGTTTGAAACCACCGCAGGGGATACCCTTCTTATATACACCACCCGGCCGGACACCCTGTTCGGCGCGACCTATATGGTGCTTTCGCCCGAGCATCCTATTTTGGGGAAATGGCGGCCACGCATCCTGAATCTTAAGGAGCTGGTCGAATATCAGCAGGCGGCGGCCAAAAAATCCGACTTTGAACGCGCGGAGATGGAAAAAGAGAAGACCGGGGTCTGCCTGTCGGGTGTTATGGCGATAAATCCGGTAAACGGCGAACGAATCCCCATTTACGTCTCGGACTATGTTCTCATGTCTTACGGAACCGGCGCCATAATGGCGGTTCCGGGTCATGACAGCCGGGATTATGAATTCGCCAAGACATTTTCGTTACCTATAGTAGAGGTGGTTGAGGGCGGCGATTTGTCACGCGAGGCGTATGTCGACTGCGACAAGGGAGTAATGGTAAACTCCGGCTTTTTAAACGGGCTGCCGGTGGAAAAGGCGATAGTGGCCATGACCGCCTATTTGAGCGAAAAGGGGCTGGGCGAGGCCAAGGTCAATTACAAGCTGCGCGACTGGGTATTTTCCCGCCAGCGGTATTGGGGCGAGCCTATTCCCATAGTGTACTGCGAGAAATGCGGCTTTGTCCCGATTCCCGAATCGGAGCTGCCGATTACGCTGCCCACGGTCGAATCCTACGAGCCGACCGAAACCGGAGAATCCCCGCTTGCGAAAATCACCGAATGGGTCAATACGACCTGCCCTGTCTGTGGAGGCGAAGCTCGGCGCGAGACTGACACAATGCCGCAATGGGCCGGCTCCTCGTGGTATTTTCTGCGTTACTGTGATCCCCATAACGCGTCGGCGCCTGCCTCCAAAGAAGCGCTGGAGTACTGGACTCCGGTCGACTGGTACAACGGCGGCATGGAGCATACGACGCTGCATTTGCTCTATTCGCGTTTTTGGCATAAGTTCCTTTACGATATCGGATTTGTGCCGACGCCTGAGCCGTATGCCAAGCGCACCAGCCACGGCATGATTTTGGGTGAGAACGGGGAAAAGATGTCAAAATCCCGCGGGAACGTCGTAAACCCCGATGAAATAGTTGAGGAATACGGCGCGGACACCATGCGGCTTTACGAGATGTTTATCGGCGACTTTGAAAAAGCCGCGCCGTGGAATCCGAAATCCATAAAGGGCTGCAAGCGTTTTTTGGATCGCGTGTGGAATTTGCGGGAAATGATAATAGACGGCGGCGGTTACCGGCCTGAGCTGGAAACCGAAATCCACCGCACGGTGAAAAAGGTGACGTCGGATATCGAAAGTCTAAAGTTCAACACCGCCATAGCGAGCATGATGAGTCTGCTCAACAGCTTTTACGCGTCCGGCGGCGTCACAAAGGACGAGATGAGCACACTGCTGCTTCTGTTAAATCCCTTCGCGCCGCATATCACCGAAGAAATCTATGCCGGTATAGGGTACGGCGGGATGCTTCACACGGCTAGGTGGCCAGGCTATGACGAGGCCAAATGCGCGCTGGATAAGGTCGAGATAGCAGTGCAGCTAAACGGCAAGCTGCGCGGCCGTATCATGATTGACGCGGGGGCGGA
>DOZQ01000246.1:2324-3893 GCA_003517915.1 Oscillospiraceae bacterium
GAAATAATAAAAGAAATTTATGTAAAAGGCAAGCTTGTCAATATTGTAGGCCGCCCAAAATAGATTTTTTGCGCGAAATCCAAATCGACGATAAAATTCGCGTAATAAATAGTCTTGACATTGGTGTGATTTGCAATATATAATAGTATTGTGTTGAGTAAAAAGCCTCGGCGTTTCGCGGAGGGAGGGAAATAGATGAGCCAGGTAAGACTGAAAGAAAATGAATCTTTGGAAAATGCTTTAAGACGGTTTAAAAGACAAACCGCGCGTGACGGTGTTATACAGGAAGTACGCAAAAGAGAGCATTACGAAAAGCCTTCCGTAAAACGTAAAAAGAAGTCGGAAGCCGCGCGCAAACGCAAATTCCGTTAAAAAATTTACGCAAACTTTCAGCCCCTTTTTAAGCGGACTGACGAAAAAAGCGGCTTTTCGCCGCTTTTTTTAGTGTAAGCAAAAGTCACCGGTTATTAAAATATTGATATTTCTGTTATGGAGGCCTTATGTCACTTTTCCTGCCTGATCTTATCAAAAAAAACATTACTGAAATAACCGCCGGAGAGCTGCGTGAAAAGGGAATAGGGGGCCTTCTTTTGGATGTGGACAATACGCTGGCCATTCACGGGAGCCAAGAGCCTTTTGAGGGGGTTGACCGCTGGCTTTCGGATATGCGCGTGGCGGGGATAAAGCTTATGATACTCTCAAACGCGCGAAAAAAGAGGGTCGCGCCATTTGCGAAAACCATAAGCCTGCCCTTTCGTTCATTCAGTGTAAAGCCTTTTCCGTGGAGCTATTTAAGGGCCTGCCGTAAAATAGGCCTACGCCGTCGGGAAACCGCCATAGTCGGTGACCAGATAATCACCGACACCATAGGCGGCAATCTGTGCGGGATATACACGGTTTTGGTAATGCCGCCTAGGGAGGAAACCTCTTTTACGGGAAAGCTGAAACGCGGGTTTGAAAAGTGGCTGCTTAAAAGAAATGATTTATATTGGGAGTAGCATTATGATAAGATTCGGGCCGGCCGGCAACTCCGAAAACTTTTATGCCCTTGGCTATAAATCCAGCCTTGAGGTGCCTGAGTATATAGAGAAAATGGGGCTGAGCGCCTTTGAATATCAGTGTGGCAGAGGAGTGCGCATAGGTACCGAAAAGGCTAGAGCCATGGGGGAGCAGGCAAAAAAACGGGATATCGCGCTGTCGGTACACGCGCCGTATTATATTTCGCTGGCCTCGCCCGATGCCGACAAGCGAAAAAATTCTATAGTATATATTTTGGAAAGCGCCAGGGCGGTGACCGATTTGGGCGGCGACCGAATTGTCATCCACGCCGGTTCCTGCGGGAAGATGACAAGAGAGCAGGCGCTTGCTCTTGCGATGGAAACGGCCAAGCAGGCGGTTTTGGAGCTGGATGCGGCGGGCTTTTCGCATGTGAGGATGTGCATGGAGACTATGGGTAAGCTTGGGCAATTGGGCACGCTTGAGGAGGTGCTTGCGCTCTGTGCGCTTGATGAACGCATACTGCCATGCATAGATTTTGGGCATCTCAACGCCCGCACTCACGGCGGTATT
>DOZQ01000246.1:3924-5473 GCA_003517915.1 Oscillospiraceae bacterium
GGGCATTTTTCAAAAATCGAATATACGACAGGCGGGGAAAAACGCCATTTGACATTTGAGGATAGAAAATATGGGCCGGACTTTGAACCGATGCTTGAAATCTGCCTGCGAAAAAATCTTGATCCGACAATAATCTGTGAATCCTCGGGCACGCAGGCCGAGGACGCGAAAGTTATGAGCAAGTATTATAACAATTTGCAAACCGAAGGGACGTGCGGGAAATGAAAAAAGTATTGATACTCAACGGGCCGAACATCAATATGACCGGAATCAGGGAGCAGGGTGTTTACGGCAGCGAAACGCTCGAAAACATCAACCTGAGGGTCGCGGAACACGCGAAATCGCTTGAAATTGCCTGCGTATTTTATCAGTCAAATTCCGAGGGTGAGCTGATTGATCATATCCAATCGGTCAGGGACGGCTACGACGGCTGCGTTATCAACGCGGGCGCATATACCCATTACAGCTATGCGATAAGGGACGCGATAGCGGCGGTGACCAAGCCGTTTGTGGAGGTGCACATGTCCAATATCCACGCGAGGGAGGAATTCCGCCGCCGCTCGGTGATTGCGGAGGTATGTTGCGGGCAGATAGCGGGCTTTGGCAAAATAGGTTATCTTCTGGCGGTGAGCGCACTGCGGGAGCTGTTATAAATATGGGAACCGATTTTTTGGGACGTATAGACGCGCTGCGAAAGAATTTTTTGGCCGCGCGGCAGGCGATAATAATCATCGGGGAGGAAAACCGCCGTTATTTTACCGGATTTTCCTCATCTGCGGGAGTTTTGCTGGTCACGCAGCAGGATGCGGCGCTGTTCGCCGACGGGCGTTATATCGAAAGCGCGCGGGAGCGGGTGAAATGCTGCGCCGTTTTGGAGCTGGCGCAGGGCGCTCCGGGTATAACGGACTGGCTTAAAAAACACGCGGCACACACCGTTTTCTTAGAGTACGGCGTGCGCATATCGGAGCTTGAACGTTACAGACAGCGACTGCAGGATATGGAATTATTTCCGGCGAAGGCGCTCGAAAACAAGATAACGAAACTGCGCCGCGCAAAGGACACTGGAGGAAATAAAAATCCTGCGCCGCGCGCAGGAGGTGACCGACCGGGTCTTTACGCATATTTTGGATTTTATTCACGAGGGTGTCAGCGAACGGGAAATCGCTTTGGAAATTGAAATTTTTATGCGAAAAAACGGTGCGCGGGCGGCGTTTGAAACCATCGCGGTTTCCGGCCCAAACAGCTCAAAGCCGCATGGTATGCNNCGGTTTCCGGGGCGAACAGCTCAAAGCCGCACGGTACGCCGGGGGAAAGGCAAATAGCAAACGGAGATTTTATCACGATGGATTTCGGCGCGGAGATGGACGGATATCATTCGGATATGACCCGCACGGTCGCGGTCGGCTATGTATCGGATGAAATGGCCGTGGTATATGACACGGTGCTGCGCGCCCAAGCGTCCGCGCTTGAAACCTTAAAACCCGGCGCGGAGTGTGCGGCGGCGGACGCAGCGGCAAGGGCGATTATAAGCGGGGCGGGCTTCGGCGAA
>DOZQ01000200.1 GCA_003517915.1 Oscillospiraceae bacterium
CCTCAGGACCACCCTTATCGCGGGCTTTCCGGGCGAGACTGAGCGGCAGTTCGGTGAGCTGTGTGAGTTTGTAAAAGAAATGAGCTTCGACCGGTTGGGCTGTTTCGCCTATTCCAAAGAGGAAGGCACAGCGGCGGCGAAATTTGAAAATCAGATTGAGACGAAAGAGAAACAGCGCCGACAGGAGCTGATAATGCAGCATCAGGCGGCGCTGACAGAACAAAATAACGCCTTAAAGGCCGGTACCCTCATGCAGGTTTTGGTAGAGGGCTACGATAAAGAGCTAAAGTGTTATTTTGGGCGCGGACGCGCGGACGCTCCGGAAATTGACGGCATGGTTTATTTTACCTCGAAGCATATTTTGCCGACCGGATCATTTGCGGAGGTACGCATTAAAGATTGTATTGATTATGATTTTTTGGGCGAGGCGGAGGAAAAACACGAGGAGAGTGAGACATGAATACACCAAATAAGCTTACGTTGCTTCGCGTCGCCATGGTGCCGGTTTTTCTGATTTTGCTGCTGACGGATTTCCCTTTTCATTACCTGCTTGCGCTGCTTGCGTTTATTTTTGCGGCACTTACCGATTTGTTTGACGGGCGGCTGGCCCGAAAAAATGATCAGATTACCGATTTTGGCAAGTTTCTTGATCCTTTGGCGGACAAAATGCTGACTACTGCCGCTTTTTTGGGTTTTATTGAATTGCGTGTGGGCTATGGCATAGCGTATATTACCATGATAGTTTTGACAAGGGAATTTCTGGTTACCTCGCTGCGGCTTATCGCGTCGGGAAGCGGAAAGGTCATAGCCGCTGACTTTTTGGGTAAGCTGAAAACGGTTTGTCAAATGACCGCGGTAATAGTGAGTATTTTTCTGCTATTTTTATCCGATTCCGGCCTGCTGCCCCTATTTCTTTTGCCGGCGGCTCAAATCGTATGTACGGTTTTGCTTTGGATATCGGCCGTGCTTACGGTTTGGTCAGGTACCGATTATCTGCTTAAATACAGGAAATATATCGATTATAAAAAGTAAAGGCTGTTTTTGGGCGCAAAACAGCAAAATGGTGTATATACTGGATTATAGAGCAATTTAGACTATGCAGGCGAATATCCCGTTATGGAGAGTGACGCAATGTTTGACAGAATCAGGGAGGATATAGCTGCGGTGAGGGAAAGAGATCCCGCCGCGCGTTCGTCCGTGGAAATATTTTTGCTTTATCCGGGTCTCAAGGCTGTGCGTATGCACAGGCGGGCCAATTGGTTTTTTAAAAGAGGTTTTAGGTTTATAGCGCGCTGGATATCCCAAAGAGCGGTGAGAAAAACCGGCATTGAGATACACCCGGCGGCGCGTCTGGGACGCCGGCTTTTCATTGACCACGGAACCGGAGTTGTTATAGGCGAAACCGCCGAGATAGGGGACGATGTGACCATATATCAGGGAGTCACCCTGGGCGGCACCGGCAAGGAAACCGGCAAGCGCCATCCAACCATAGGCAACAATGTTATGATCGGTTCGGGAGCTAAGGTACTAGGCCCGTTTAAGGTCGGCGACAATGTGCGCATAGCGGCGGGTGCCGTGGTGCTCGACGAGATACCCTCCGACTGCACGGCGGTGGGCGTGCCGGCCAGAATAGTGCGGCGCGACGGCGAAAAAATAGCTAGGCTGGATCAGGTGCATGTCGCCGATCCGGTTTCCCAGGAAATATGCAAGCTGAACCTCAGGCTCGACCGACTGCAAAAAATGCTTGAGCAGCGCAGTGCCGCGCCTGACAGTAAAGAGGCGGAGCGGCGGAAGGATGAAAAAATTGAAAATCTATAATACCCTTACCCGAAAAAAAGAGGAGTTTACCCCGGCGCACGGCAATAAATTTAAAATCTACGCCTGCGGCCCTACGGTCTATAATTACATCCATATCGGCAACGCGCGCCCTCTTTGCGTGTTTGACGTGCTGCGCCGTTATCTTGAATGGCGCGGGTATGAGGTTGATTTTGTACAGAATTTCACAGATATCGACGATAAGCTTATAAACCGTGCCAAAGAAGAAAGCACGACTGTCTCTGGGCTTGCGGAAAAATACACCACCGAATACTGGATCGACGCGAACGGCCTGGATATCAGGCCGGCGACTGAGCATCCCAAGGCGACCGAAAACATAGAAACGATTATCGGGCTGATTTCGGAGCTTATAGAAAAAGGATACGCGTATGTGTCGGAGGACGGCGTCTATTTTAAAACCGGGCAGTTCGGGGAATATGGCAAGCTGTCTCATCAGCCGCTTGAAGAGCTGGAAGCGGGTGCGCGTATTGAGGTGGCGGAGCACAAGCAAAGTCCCATGGATTTTGTGCTCTGGAAAGCGGCAAAGCCGGGGGAACCGTTTTGGCCCTCGCCGTTCGGAGACGGACGCCCGGGATGGCACATTGAATGCTCGGCTATGGCCAAGCGCTTTTTGGGCGATACCATCGATATTCACTGCGGCGGGCAGGATCTTATCTTTCCGCATCACGAAAATGAAATTGCCCAGTCGGAATGTGCGAACGGCAAACAATTTGCCCGCTACTGGATGCACAACGGCTATATAAATGTCGACAACCGCAAGATGTCAAAATCGCTGGGCAACTTCTTTACCGTGCGGGATGTCGCGAAGGAATACGGCTATGAGCCGATCAGGTTTTTGATGATAAGCGCCCAGTATCGCAGTCCTATCAGCTACAGTACCGATTTAATAAAGCAGAGCGTTAACGCGCTGGAAAGGATATATACCTGCAGGGAAAACCTTGATTTTGTAGCGCGGGACGCACAGCCCGAAAAAGAGGGCGACCGCGAGGCGGCAGATAAGCTGCTTAGTAACCGCGAGGCATTTATAAACGCAATGGACGACGACCTCAACACCGCCGACGCGATTGCCGCGATATTTGATCTGGTGCGGGATATAAACTCCATAACGCCCAGTGCTCCATCAAAGCGGCTGTGCCGTGAGGCGGCCGCGCTGCTGGACGAGCTTTGCGGGGTGCTGGGGCTGTTATATAACCGAAAAAAAGAAGTGCTCGACGGCGAGGTCGAGGAGATGATTGCCCGGCGGACGGCGGCTCGTGCCGCCCGTGATTACGCATTGGCGGACAAAATCCGGGACGAGCTTAAAGAACGCGGAATTTTGCTGGAGGATACGCCTCAGGGAGTCAAATGGCAAAGGATGAGATAATATAATGAGAAAAATATTTGAAGGCGAGGTAGTCACGATTTTACCGGCTAAAAGCGGTATAATTGCCGTAGTCGTTAAAGAAAGGGTGGGCGAACAGTATGTTATAGCCTACCAGCGTTATTCATTTGATACAATGCAGACGGAGCCGGTGACCCGCACCGCTTATCTTGCCGGAAAATTTGGGGAAAACTTTGAGATTTGCGCGAGGCAGCTTAAAGATCATTTGACATGCTTTACAGTGAAACTGCCCGAAAATCGGATTCTTGTGGTGTATCCGACCGGGTCGGCCGGAATTCTTGAAAGCGACGGAACGGTCTCGTGGCACGGCGATATCCTCTATCAGGATCACGGGCCGTCGGACGGGATTTTAGTTGAAGACAAGATATGGTTTTCTTTTTTTCAGGGTAACGCGGTCGCCTGTTATGATATTGAGACAATGAGGTATGAGCTGCGCATAGGCGGCGGAGGCGAAACAAGCGACTTTGTTTCGCCTGAGGGGCTGTGGCTGTCAGATGTAGGGACGCTGATTAGCTGCAATACAGTCGCTCACAAAATAAGGGAAATAAGGCTCGACACATATGAGGTAGATGAATTTTTGGGGTTTGAGGAGCCGGTTTATCAGTATATAAAGTTGAGCTCCATTGAAGTGGTCAGACTGCAGTCAGGGGTCTACAGGCTGTGATTAGAGCGGGTTATAAATCTAAAATCCCACGGTTACGGCTAAAAACGCCTTCCCCGTGGGATTTTTTTAGTTAAACCGGCGTGCGCTTGCCGCTGCGTTCCTCAATCTATAGGGGCATTATCGGGCACAGAATTTGCGGCGGCCATATGACGCAAGGGAAGTTTTAGAACAGAGCATTCAAGGTTTTTTAAAGCCGGTCCGCTAAGCACGGTTCCGGCGTAATCAAAACGTGAACCGTGGCAGGGACAGTCCCATGTCTGCTCTTCCATATTCCAGCGAAGTGCGCAGCCCATATGGGTGCAAAATGGTTTGACGACGAATACGGCTTCATTTTTGTCCATAAACGCCCCGACCTTTTCACCGTTAT
The DNA here is from genome assembly GCA_003517915.1 of Oscillospiraceae bacterium. Lineage (GTDB taxonomy): Bacteria > Bacillota > Clostridia > Oscillospirales > Acutalibacteraceae > UBA8129. Next base: position 4,249 of record DOZQ01000200.1, read on the forward strand.
GCCGGAAAATACCGCCATATCCCGGTTTTAAAATGCTGGAGGCGTGTTTCGGAAGCTCAACTAGACCCGAGAGTATATTGACGCCGGCATCGAAGGATTCAACAACAAAGCTTTTTATCTGACCCAAGAGATTTTTTCGGTGGGGATTAAAGATATCGATGTTCTCCGCAATGCCGGATATCATGTAATCCGACAAGATTTCAGCCGCCGCCATAGAATGTGTCATGCCCCATTTTTTAAATCCACTGGCAAAAAAAACGTTTTTATTTTCGGATTTTAACGGGCCTATAAACGGGATTTGGTCAAGGGTCATGCAGTCCTGAGTCGACCACTGAAAGGCAGACTCCAAACTGCCGTAATAAAGCTTCGCCTTCCGCAGCAGCTCGTCAAAATGCGTATCCTTGTTCTGATGGCCGGATTTGTGGGACTGCCCGGTCAATATCATATGAGATTTTCCGGATATTTTAGCGCCGCGGAAAGAAAGCCCGCTGCTTTCACAATCAATATACATATGGCGCATTGGCGACGGGCACGGAAAAGCCACGGCATAGGATTTACTTTGAAATATTTTCATATAAAAGCGGCTGTTTTTGTTGACAAACGGATAATGGGTGCAGATAGCCGTCGATTCCGCCTTTACCCGATGGCAGTTCTTTGTGATAACCAGATGGCTGTTTTCAAAGCCGTAGGCGGCGGTCTGCTCAAAAATCCTGCATTTTTTGGACTTATGCAGATACGCCGCCAAGTGCGCGCCGAATTTTACGGGGTTGAATTTTGCCTGAGAATTGAAACGGACAGCGGCATGCGCCTTGAACGGAAGCTCTGAGGGGATTTC
>DOZQ01000036.1:0-2704 GCA_003517915.1 Oscillospiraceae bacterium
GGGATGCGAAGCGCTTCGCATCCCCCTGTAATTCACTTCGCATCTTCGCATCCCTATAGGTAAAAAATATCCCCGGGTTTTCGTCCATCCCGTTTAAATATAAAAACCCTATAAAACACCATAAAACCGGTTGTTTATAGGGTTTTCATCACTTCTAAAACACTTGTTAAATACCTAAAACGCTTTAAAACGCCCACGCCGCCGCACCCGCGCGCCGCGCTCGCATCCGGGCCTTTTTGCCCCTTTTCGTTTGACACGCCGTTTTTCGCTTACGCGGGTTTTGTTCGCTTTTGCCCACCTTTAAAACACCTATAAAACGCATAAACATCACGTTTTCCCGTCACAATCCGCTTTGTCCCGCCTTTACCCACTTCCCACATCTTTTTTCGGGTTTTGCGTGTCAATTAACATCAAACTATAACATGAATCCCCGTCTTAAAGACGGGGATTCATGTTTTTTGAATTATTCCTCCCCCGGCTCAAGCAGACCATAATCCCCCTGCTTGCGGCGGTACACGACATTCATCTCGCCTGTGGAAACATTTTTAAACATATAAAACTGATGCCCTAAAAGATTCATCTGCAAAATAGCCTCGTCAATATCCAGAGGTTTAATCGGAAAACGCTTGCTCCTGACGATTTTGAATTCTTCCTCCTCCGGCTCCTGCAACGGCAGGCCGCCGTCGGCCGCGTCGACAAAGGCGGAGGAGCGCAGACGCTTTTCAAGCCGGGTTTTGTTCTTTCTGATCTGCCTTATCAGCGCGTCACAGACCTTCTCCAGCGCGTCCAGCATATCGTTCGCCGTATCCTCGGCCCTGAAAATCATCCCGCCGTTGCGTATGGTAATCTCCACCGTCTCGCGTCCCTTTTCAACCGTCACCGTGACATGAGCTTCTGAGTCGTCGCCGAAAAATTTTGAGATTTTTTGCAGCTTGCGCTCCACACGGGATTTAAACGCGTCATTTAGAGTAACTTTGCGCCCAGTAATGATTGTTTTCATATTAACATCCCCCTGACACCCTTTTAAGGGATTATTGTTATATTTATTATAACACAAAACCAACCGGCAAAGAAGCATTATTTGTAGAAGGGTTATACATATTTACAGCGTCGCCTGCGCGTGTCTTGTGACATGACACCCAATATTTACCGCTAAAGGCAGCCCCGCTATGTGGGTAGGAGCCGTTTCTATATTCAGTCCCAGCGCGGTCGTGGTGCCCCCAAAGCCCTGCGGCCCTATCCCTGTTTCATTTACGGCGGCCAGCATTTCTTTTTCGAGCCCCGCATATTTCGGATCGGAGTTTTCGCGGTCGAGTGGCCTGCACAGCGCTTTTTTCGCGAGCAGCGCACACAGCTCAAAATTTCCGCCCAGTCCTACGCCTATAACCATCGGCGGGCACGGATTGCCGCCCGCCCGCTTAACGATTTCCACAACCTCCCGGATGATCTCGTTTTTGGTATAAGAAGGATTCAGCATTTTAAGGCCGCTCATATTTTCGCTGCCAAAGCCCTTCGGAGCCACCGTGAGCTTCAGCCTGTCGCCCGAGACTAAGCTCAAATGCAGTACTGCCGGAGTGTTATCCCCGGTATTCACCCTGTCAAGCGGGTCTTTCACCACGGAGCAGCGCAGCAGGCCCTCCACATATCCTTTGCGGACACCCTCATTCACCGCGTCGGTTAAAAGCCCGCCGGATACGTGAACCTCTTGCCCCAGCTCCGCGAATACCACTGCCATACCGGTATCCTGACAAATAGGTATATTCAGCCGCTTTGCCGCTTCAAGGTTCCGCAGCAGATCTTCCATAATACTTCTAGCAAGCGGCTTTGTCTCACGCTCTTTCGATTTGGATATTTCCGCGGCAATATCTTGGGGCAGCTCTAAATTGGCTTTTACGCACAGCCCAGCAACCGTATCCCTAATCTCGCTGAAAGTTATTTCCCGCATTTTTATCATCCCATCTTTGATATAACCCTATACGACCTGCTTGCCGTTTACATAAACGCTTTCCGGCTTTGCCGAAAGCAGAAAAGGATCACCGGCGAAAACCACGAAATCCGCGTCCATGCCCGGGGCAATAGCGCCCAGCCTATCCGACAGCCCCAAAATTTCCGCCGCATCGCAGGTCACCGCGCGCAAAGCCGCCTGCGCATCCATACCCTCGCGCACAGCCAGCCCCGCCGAAACCGCCAGATACTGCGCCGGAACCACCGGATGATCGGTGACAATCGCTGTCTTCACTCCCGACACCGATAAAATCCCCGGCGACGCCGGAGTAAGGCCGCTAAGTTCGGGCTTTGAGCGGTCGCAGAGCAACGGCCCGCTGAGTATCCTAACCTTTTCGGCCGCCAAAGCCTCCGCGATCAAATGCCCCTGCGTGGCATGAACAAGCACATAATCCAAATCAAATTCCTTCGCCAGACGAACCGCGGTAAAAATATCGTCTGCGCGGTGCGCGTGGATATGCGCCGGTATCTGTTTTTTCAAAAGGGGAATTAAGGCCTCGCATTTAATGTCGTATTCCGGCTGTTCCAGCTCCTCGTCCCGCTCGGCTTCCTCCAGCGCCTGTAAATACCGTTTCGCTTTATACAGTTGCTCCCTTATCAAAGCGGCGGTCGCCATGCGCGTCACCGGCGCCGCGTTTTTTCGGTTGTAAACCGTTTTGGGATTCTCTCCCAAAGCAAATTTTATAGCCAACGGGTCTTT
>DOZQ01000036.1:2764-3168 GCA_003517915.1 Oscillospiraceae bacterium
GTAACTCCGGCGGCCAGTGCCTCTTTAAAGCAAATATCCCCCGGATTTACCGCGTCCAGCGCGCGCAGATGAGGCGTGCAGGGCTCGGTATCCTCGTTGCCGTCGTCCCCCTCAAAGCCCAGGCTGTCCTCCCACATACCGAGATGGGTATGCGCGTCAATAAACCCCGGCAGCAGCAGCCTGCCGTTTAAATCCACCGTGCAGTGCTCCTTCGGCGGATTATAATCCCGCATTTCACCCACGCTTTTGATTTTTCCGTTTTCTGTGACGACAAATCCGTTTTCTATAATCGGTGCGTTCATTCTGTGGATTTTACCGTTTATAAATATCAATCAAAAACACTCCCATAAAAAAAATAAATTAACTATTTACAATTGGAATAATATATGGTAATATATGGTTGC
>DOZQ01000036.1:3187-3366 GCA_003517915.1 Oscillospiraceae bacterium
TGCTTTACAGCGTATTTTTTTGAAATATGAAGGATAATAAAGCAGGCCTACAAATCATAGCTGGCATTTGACGATTATTTTTCCACTAAGCTACGCTAAAAATACTCACAATATGGTCGATGACGCGCTGCTTTTTCACTGTGCTTTTTGCCTTGATTATATATCCAAACCACTTGAAA
>DOZQ01000036.1:3457-5333 GCA_003517915.1 Oscillospiraceae bacterium
GGTTTTGAAATGGTTCTAGTATAGAAAAATTATTAACCAATATCTACAGCAACCATTTATCAAATTGCTTTAATATAAAAAAACCGGAAACTGCCCGTATCTTTCGATACGGTTGGTTCCCGATTCGTAAGGCGGATATTATTTTGCCGCACTGCGTTTGCCGCGCTTGACTACCGTATTTTTTCGTTTTAAATCAGAGAATTTATCGTCGCTGGTCTGTTTGAATTTCAGCATCATATCCTCAAAAGAAAGGTTATCGTTGCGGCGCGCCGTCCACTCCGCACCGTCCGGCCGACCTGAAAAAGGCGCCTGCGCCACCTTTTTAGGGCGCACGGGTCTCTCCATCGCCCGCTTTATGCTCAGACTGACCTTGCCGTCGTCGCCAATGCTGAGTACCTTTACCTTAATAAGCTGATTTTCTTTTACATGTTCCCGAATCTCATTGACATAAGTCTGAGCAACCTCGGAAATATGTACCATTCCGGTTTTGCCGCCCGGAATTTCCACAAATACTCCGAAGTTTGTAATGCCCGTCACCTTTCCCTCAACAACGACCCCAACCTCAAGCTGCATTCCTAAGTTATCCTCCTCGATTTTGCTCATCTCCCGGTTTTTCCTGAAATATCGGTAAATACCTGCTCGCCCTCATAAATATAATCCAGCTTTTCACGAACGGCGCGCTCGGTTATTTTAGATTTTTCGTCGCCGTCAAGCAAGCGGGATAATTCATCGTTTTCATTTTTTTGCTTGGCCGCCTCCGCCTCCAGCTCCGAAAGCTCCTGTCTGCTCCCCGCAAGCTCATTTCTAAGCTGAAACAGCGAAACCACGGCATAGGCGCAAAAAGCCACAATAGCAAACCGCAAAACAATGCTTTTTTTCTTTTTAATCGGTGCATCCCGCATAATTTTGTCATCCTTCTTGATCAATATTCCGCAGCTGCCCATCCTCCGACTCGTTTTCAGGATTTTCCGAATCGACTTTTCTCTTCCGATTATACACTAGCCGAATAGATTCTTTCAAGTGTTTTTTCAAATTTAAAAAAACTATTTTCAGCCGCGCGGCGGCTGTTCTCAGGCCTTTTATCAAAAGTCGGGCGGTTTTTCGCGAAAGCTTCTTCAAAGGGCGTATGATGTATTTGCGCACAGCCATTTTTACCGCCATGAAAAATCCGATAATCGCTGAGGAAATCTTCATGATAAGCTGGCTTATGGTATTGCGGCAAAAAATGAACCCAAACAGCTCGCCCGCAATCATATATCCGCGTATTTCACCCCTGCAGCGAACCATCAGCAGGCAAAAGGTAACCAAAGCACACACGGCAAAAAAAACAATATCCTGAAAAAAGACCGACACGGCTGAGGGCTTTGCGGCCAGACGCACAATCCTGAACACATCGTAAAAAAGACACAGGCAAAAACCGGTTCCAATCGCAATAAAAAAACTGAGCGTCTGCCCGGTAAATGTAATGTCCAAAACCGTTGCTCACTTAAACAGCCGACCGAAAAAGCCGCCCGGACGCTCGCGCTCTTCGCTGTAGACAAGCGCGAAAATATTTCCCGACACATTAAGCTCGCCGGTTTCAAGATTCAGCCTTTCAATATGCAGCCCGGTTCCCTTTAATGTCAGTTCCCCCATGTCGGTGTATATAACCACCGTCTGCTCGTCAAAGCTGTCCACATCCGACACCCCGGTGACCATAAGCGATTTCCTGTCCTCTAAAATCAGATTGTGTGGCATCTTAACACTTTTCTTTTCTTCCGCCATATTTATAAACCTCCCCGTTTAACTATATCAATAAAAGATATGATCAAAAGAAGGTTTGTATGACAGGCTTTATAGCAAATCGATTTTTCTTTATACTAGAACCATTTCAAAA
>DOZQ01000273.1:0-137 GCA_003517915.1 Oscillospiraceae bacterium
TAGGTTTTTTTGAACGGCCGGTCGGTGTAAACCACCGCTTCATTGTCGGGGTATTCATGAGCCATTCTGTCCAGAAGATCGCCCATTGTCACTTCCCATAACGGTTCCATTTCCTTCACCTCGCAAATCATACCGGC
>DOZQ01000273.1:187-4622 GCA_003517915.1 Oscillospiraceae bacterium
GCAGGGACACGATATATCGTGTCCGAAAACCGGACACCATGTATGGCGTCCCTGCAAGAGAAGCCTTGGCCGAAATTTGCATGATATCCCTACAAAGAATATTATGGTATAGAGATATTATAATAATTGGGGTTAGAATCATAAAATTACGTTTTTGGTATCATAATCTTTTGTTTTTGGATTATTTTTATTACACAATAACAGCTTGTAATTCCATAAAATCACATCTAAAAAAAGGTTTATATAAAAAACTAAAAAACAGGACAAAAAAATATCGTGAGTAAAATAAATTTTGCTAAAAAAAAAATTGGGATTGCTTTTTTGGGACATAGATATTAAAATAAGCGTAGAAAGGGTTTTAATGCAAAATACCTGAAAAGGAGGATATCAACCACTCTGATTCTATAAAAAACGACATTTTAAAACATAAGGAGGAAAAGATGAAAATTAAGAAAAGACTATTGGCTCTTCTTTTGTGTGCGGTAATGGTGTTGGGCATGATACCTTTTATTTCCGGGCTCACAGCCGACGCGGTTGTGGTCTCAAGAGTTGCGGGGCTTTCGAGGAAAGCGGCCGCGGAGGGTATTGTACTGCTGCAAAACAACAATAATGTTCTGCCGCTGAGCTCGGCTGAAACCGTTTCGGTGTTCGGACGCATTCAGGTGAATTATTTCAACTGCGGCTACGGTTCCGGCGGCGATGTGAAATACCCCTATACCATAAACCTGCTGCAGGGAATGCGCAACAACCCCGCCATCAACGTTTATGAACCTCTCGCGCGTGTCTATGAGACATGGTGCGCGGCCAACCCTCCCAATAACGGCTCCTGGGGAAACTGGCCCAGATTCCATGAGGAAATGGTTCTGGATAACGCCGTGGTTGCGAATGCGGCGGCCAACTCGGATACCGCCGTGGTAGTTATTGGCCGTTCCGCCGGTGAAGACAGGGAAAGCACCCTGACAAAGGGCAGTTACTATCTCACCGACAAAGAAATTGCTCTGCTCGATCAGGTCACGGCGAACTTTGACAAGATTGTCGTGATTATGAACGTCGGCAACGTGGTGGATATGGAATGGCTGGATACATATCCGCAAATCGACTCTGTGGTGTTCGCGTGGCAGGGCGGCATGGAGGCCGGCAACGCGGTCGCCGATGTGCTGTCGGGCGACGAGACCCCGTCGGGCAAGCTGGCCGCGACCATAGCAAAAACCTATCAGGATTATCCCAGCTCTGACAACTTTGCTAAACCGGATTATACCAACTACATCGAAGATATCTATGTGGGCTACCGTTATTTTGAAACCTTCACCGCCGCCCGTGACCGCGTAAAATACGGGTTCGGCTTCGGCCTTTCATACACGACCTTTGATATTGTCACAAACAGCGTGACCACGCGCGGTGAGGGCGCGGACAAAGAAATCGTAGTTGACGTCACCGTTAAAAATACAGGCGGTGTCAAGGGCAAAGAAGTAATTCAGGTTTATTACGGCGCTCCGCAGGGCCAGCTCGGCAAGGCGGCCAAATCCCTTGCGGCGTATGCCAAAACCAACCTGCTGCAGCCGGGCGGTCAGGAAACCATACAGATTGCATTTAAAGTAGACGGCATGGCTTCTTATGATGACTCGGGTGTCACAGGACATAAATCCGCTTATGTTATGGAAGCGGGAGATTATCCCATTTATATCGGAAATTCTGTGCGCGAATCGGTACAGAAGGGCGTTTACAGCGAGCCCGCCCTGCGCGTGACCGAGCAGCTTGAGGAAGCGATGTCGGTATATCCGGCAGACCGAGCTTTCAACAGGCTGCGTCCGGCGGTCGACGGTAATACCATCACCGAGGACTGGAGCGATTCCACTCCGGTCAGATCCTACAGCATTGCCGAGCGCATCACCGAAGAGATGAGCGGAAAATCTCCCGACCTGCCTTACGGCCAGGCCGACCAGGGATTCAAGCTTATTGATGTTTACAAGGGCGACTGCACTATGGAAGAATACATGGCCCAGATGTCGCTGCAAAATATTGCCGACCTCACCCGAGGCGCGGGCGCTATGGGACATTCCCGCGGGCGCTGCGCCGGCAACGCGTCGGTGTTCGGCGCGGTGACCAACGGTCTCGATGGCTTCGGTATTCCCCGCATGTCCTCGACCGACGGCCCGTCTGGCGTGCGTATGACCGCGTCGGCCAGCCTTATTCCCATCGGCACGACATTGGCCTGCACCTGGAACAACAAGCTTGTTGAGCAGTTGTATGCCGGCATAGGCGAAGAGATGAGGATCAACTTCTCCGATACACTTTTGGCTCCCGGTATGAATTTGCAGCGTGATCCGCTGTGCGGGCGCAACTTCGAGTATTTCTCGGAAGACCCGCTGGTCACCGGTATGATGGGCGCGAGCACCGTGAAGGGTGTTCAGTCGCAGGGCGTGGGCTCCACACCCAAGCATTTTGCCGCGAATAATCAAGAGACTAACCGGCACACCAACTATTCGATGGTGTCCGAACGCGCGCTGCGCGAAATTTATCTCAAGGGATTTGAAATCTGCATAGACACCGCGAACCCGCAGAACATCATGATGTCCTACAACAGGGTAAACGGCGTGCAGGCGCATTACAGCTATGATCTGGCGACAAAAATTCTGCGCGAGCAGTGGGGATATGACGGCATGGTCATGACCGACTGGTGGATCACATCCGGAACCGACCCCGATTTCGGCCTGACCGACAACGCTTATCGTATTCGCGGCGGTATCGACGTACTTATGCCGGGCGAAAACAGCACCAACGGCAACCCCGTGACGGCTGTGAACAACGGCACCCTGAACGTAGGCGAGGTGCAGCGCAGCGCGAAGCGCACGCTGGAATTCGCGCTGAAATCCGCAAGATTCAGACTGGACAACAATCTGCCGCTGTATGATTACGCGGGCGAGCTTGAAACGCTTACTCCGGCGTTCACGGTAGTGCAGGCAGAGCAGAGAGAACCGTCGGTGGATATGATCTATATTGACGGCAAGGCGCTTGCCGGATTCAGCCCCATTACCGCCGAATACCGCTTGTTTAAGCGGGATTTGACTACATTACCGACCGTGACCGCCGAGGCGGCGGATGACGTGACCTTGGACATAGCTCAGGCGACTGTGGGTAAGACATATGCCACCGTGACCGCGACCCTGCCAGACGGCGGCGAAAAATTCTACCGCGTGTTCTGGACAAACGAAGCCGGTATCGATCCGATTGATCCGAACGCGGTGTACGCGTATTTGAACAATGTCTATGTAAACGGCGAGCCGATGCTCAATTTCTATCAGGGACTTTACAATTACACTGTATGGGTGGATGATCCCGCCGATGTAACATTTACGGCCGATGTCCCCGACGGGGTCGACTACAGCGTGACCCGCGACGGAGACATTGTGGTTATCCGCGCCGAATCAGATTACATGGCGCGCGAATATACCTTTAAGCTCGACTATTTCACTCCTCTCGACCCCAGATATTTGCCGCAGAGCGACGAATTTGACGCGGGCGATCTGAACAGCTTCTGGACGGTCGGCGGCCAGACCGCCAATTATTCCAAGGAAGACGGCTACGTCCAGATTGTCACCGAGGGCGGTGACTGGTATACAAGCGCGACAGAGCAGAAAAACTATGTCTGGCAGCATGCCGGCGGCAACTGGACGTCGGTTACCAAGGTCAGCTATGACATTAAGCCTTTCCAGAGCTATCATCAGGTGGGCGTTATGCTTTATCAGGACAGCGACAACTTCCTGCAGTGGCGTCTGGAATACAACAATTGGGACGGCAATCAGCCTAATCCGCTGCGCTTCTCGCTGGCCAACGAAACCAACGGAAGCAACTCCGCGACCACGAACACCGCTCTGCCGCAGCAGCTGCCGGACGGCGCTCATACCTTGCTGTTCAGAGTGCAGAAAACCGGCAACGTTTACCGGTTTGACGTGAGTATAGATGACGGCGCTAATTGGACCAATGTAGGCGGAAACGTGACAAAGGTCATGGCGGAGCCAAAATTCTCATTGCTCGCCCTGTCAGGCAGCGTCAGCGACGACGCGAATGACCGCATAACCTGCCAATATGATTATGTCCGCTTCAGCGATGTCGAAGATCCGATTCCGCAAACGCCGATTGTGCCGGTCGTGAGCATCGACGGCGATGCCGTAAAGCCGGAGGACGGACGTCCGACGGTTAATAAGGTTAAGGTGGCAACCGATAATTTCTATATGACGACCAGCAATCTCAGAACCGAAAACTGCTCCGACTGGGATACCGGACGCAATGTGGGCTACACGGCAGGCGGCGAATATCTGCTTTACAACCTCGATGTTTCCAAGGCGGGATGGTATGACGCTACAGTCCGCTACGCCGGCGGAAACAGCGGCGTGCAGCAGTACAGCTTCAGCCTGCATACGAATGGTGAACGCGC
>DOZQ01000273.1:4630-14688 GCA_003517915.1 Oscillospiraceae bacterium
GGCCCGCAGAAGATTTATTTGAACGCGGGGCTTAATAAACTGATGTTCCGCTGTGACACCGGCGGATTCAATGCTAACTACATATCCCTGTTCCGAGTGCTCAATACGGATCGCCTGCAGCCGCTTTACGATCAGGTAGCGGCGCTGAATCCCTACGATTACACCGATGATAGCTGGGCTCCGGCCGGCACGGCGCTTGTGGCGGCGAAAACGCTGCTGGAAAATGGAACCCCGGATGATCAGGCGGCGGTCGACGCGGCGTATGAAAATCTTAAAGCGGCGTATGATGCACTGGTGGCCAGCGAGGCGCTCGAAAGCCTGCGTGTTCAGGAGCGAGACGCTAATCTGCATTTCTCGTCTGGGTGGGGCTTGCGCGCGCAAATCGGAAGATTTGACGAGCATATGGCCAAGCAGGCGTCTAAGATCGGCGCAAGCATGAGCTTTGATTTCTTCGGCAGCTATTTTGAAATCATTGGCTACCGTTCCTATTCACAGGGCAGGTTCGACGTATATATCGACGGCGAAAAGGTCACCGAGACCCCGATTGACCTTTATGAGCCGGGCGCGGATGCCAGCTTTAAGATACCGGTTTTCTCAAAAGAAATTCTGAAAGGACCGCACAGCGTAAATATTGTGACCGTTCCCAAAAACCCGAAGTCGATAGGCAACAATATGTATATCGACGCGGTGGAAATAACCGGTTATTTCATCGAGCCGGTAAGCCTTGTGGACGATCAGGCGATTATCCAGAGCGACGCTCCAGTTGAAATAGACGTTTTGGCTAACGACAGCGTTTCGGGAACTCCCGAGGTTGCCGAGCAGCCGGCAAGCGGCACGGTGGAATGGGACAGCGCAAAGAAGCTGTTTATCTTTACTCCGACCGCTATGAGCGTTAAGGATGATTCCTTTATCTACAGCGTGGGGGACGCTTCCGCGACGGTCACTCTTACCTATGCTGACAGCATACGCTATGAAGAGACATTCGCGGCGGTCGAGGCCGGCAAAAATGCGGATAACGCATGGACGAGCCATAAGTTCGCGGCCTATTCCGGAGGCAGCGCAATTCGCTCGGGCAAGAAGGACGACTATATAGAGCTTACCTTCTACGGCACCGGAATTGATATTATCGGATACAAATCATGGTCGAGAGGCATTGTAGAAATCACTTTGGACGGAGTCTCAAAGCTTGTCGACACCCACGACATGAGCTATGACAAGCACTATAAATTCCCGATCTATAAGAGCGGTCTGCTCGCCGAAGGCACGCATACCCTGAAAATCAGGGTGACAGGGGATAGGTTCTTCCTGGCCAGCGGCAGCGCTATTGATATCGACGCGTTTGTTGTAAATAAGTAGGAGCAGACTTTAAGGTTTAACAAAAGGCGGATCGGCATACAGCCGATCCGCCTTTTTCGCCGCTATTTAAGATTGCAGACTATGAGCAGTTTATAATCTATTATGATGCGTGTTAGGGGGGAGCAGGAGCAAAACAGGTTGTTATTGAGTTGCAAAATAATATGACCTCGTCAAAGAATAAAAACGATCATACTGTATAACAAAATTATCACCGGGCGTGACGAGAAGAGCTATAACCCCTTCGTTTACGTCGCCTACTTTGACTTTTCCACCAAAGCGATCGGTTGGTACAAAAATGTATTGATTCGGCATCTCTATGCCATTAGAGTCATAAGCTACAAAGTCGCTATCGTAAGAGCCGAACTCATAATCGGAGTCACTGGTCTCCAGCAGTTGCGCGCGAACTCTTATTAAGGCCCACTCTTTCCCGTCTGGAGCTTTATCTTCTTCATCGTTAATAGAAGAACCATCCTGTAACCATTCCCATGCCTCTTCACCTCTGGTGACGCCTTCGACGGTGATTTGAATGTTGATGCTAATATCCTTCTCTTTTTCTTCGCTATATCCCGTCACGCTAAAAACAAACGGTGTGCGGAAAGGAACTGGATTTATTAAAGTAGCCGCATTATCATCAACAACTATATCCGATATTTCTTTAGAGGATACAGGTATCTCTTCTTCGATGCTTGATTCTGAATCTTTTGTCTCATCAGGTACAGTGCTTGAATCTGAAGAATCGGCAATCACGTTAATAGCCTCATTATTAGCGCTTCTGTTTGCCATGGAAACCCCGAGATATACATTTAAGACGAGACTAATCAAAAACAGTGCGCACAATCCATAAAACCACCACCTTGTGCGGTTTGATCTCTGAGACTTTGGCGACAGGTTTGAATAAGCAGGTCGCTGTTGCTGATATGGTTGGTTTTGCATATAGGGTTGCTCCGGTTGAATCTGCGGCTGATTCTCATCGCTCACAGAAAGCACCTGTGATATATCTGCACCACACCCTTGGCAAACGCTTGTGTTGCCATCGTTATGATATTTACAATTTGGACAAATTTTCATGTAAAAACATCCTTTATAACACATTTTTCTACATATTTTACCATGATTATACGCGGATGTCAATCACAAGAATGGGCAAAATCGATTTCTGCGGCGTATAATACTATATATTGCGTATGCCGCCAAAACCAAGTATAATATATACTATAAATATANNCCTGGCCAGCGGCAACGCGATTGACGTCGACGCGTTTATTGTAAATAAGTAGGGCCAGCTCCATGTGGATGCCCGGAATAAAATTTCCTGTTAACCCTAATTTGAAATCCCGGGATTAAAACAAACAGCGGATCGGTATATTGCCGATCCGCTGTTTGCGTGTTATTATACTATATATTGCGTATATTACAAAAACAAAGTATAATATATATTATAATATTTGGTATATGGGAGGCGGCCGATATGGCAAAGACACTTGTGCTGGCGGAAAAACCGTCTGTCGCAAAAGAAATCGCCCGGGTGCTGGGCTGCAAAGGCGGGCAAAGCGGATATATCTCCGGCGGCGCATATATAGTGACCTGGGCGCTGGGACATTTGGTAACCCTGGCCGAGCCGGAGCATTACGGTGAGCAGTATAAAAGCTGGCGGATGGATACGCTGCCGATGCTGCCGGAAAAAATGGCGCTTAAAGTAATTCCCGAAACGACAAAGCAGTACAAAACCGTGCGTTCGCTGCTCATGAGCGCGGAGGTTGGCTCGATTATAATCGCGACCGACGCGGGCAGGGAAGGGGAATTGGTGGCTCGCTGGATAATCAAAAAGGCCGGCTGCAAAAAACCGATACGCCGGCTGTGGATATCCTCTCAGACGGATAAAGCGATAAAAGAGGGGTTTGCCTCACTGCGGGACGGACGAGAATATGAAAACCTTTATCATTCCGCCGAGGCGCGCGCCGAGGCGGACTGGCTGGTCGGACTGAACGTGACAAGAGCCTTGACATGTAAATTCAGCGCCCAGCTTTCGGCCGGGCGGGTGCAGACCCCGACACTCGCGTTAATCGCGCGAAGGGAAGAGGAAATAAGAAAATTTGTGCCTAAAGAGTATTACACGGTGAATGCCGATTTGGGCGGATTTTTTGTCACCTACCGTGACGGAGCCAACCAGAGCGCCATATATGATGAGGCTCAGGCGAAAATGATTGCCGACAGGGCAAAATCCGCGTCGTTTCAGATAACCGACATACAGTCGTCGGATAAGCGTACTCCGCCACCGATGCTGTATGACCTGACCGAGCTGCAGCGCGACGGCAATAAGCTTTACGGCTTTTCGCCCAAAGAGACGCTTTCGATTATGCAGCGGCTTTATGAGCATCACAAGATTTTGACCTATCCGCGTACCGATTCCCGTTATTTGACCGACGACATAGTGCCGACCCTTAGAGAAAGGCTGATTGCCTGTTCGGTCGGGGAATTCGCGAAAATCGCGGGTGAGCTCATTCGCTCGAGAAAAAGCATCGCCAAAGCCTGTATAAACAACGCCAAGGTCAGCGACCACCACGCGATTATCCCTACAGAGGAGCCGGTTCGGCTGAGCGAGCTTAACAACGAGGAAAAGAAGATATATTTTCTGGTGCTGCGCCGGTTTCTCACCTGCTTTTATCCCGATTCGGTTTATCGGCAGATTAAAATCCGCTTAAAGGCGGGGCCGGATTTATTTACCGCCGCCGGCAAAGAGGTGCTGGAAAAGGGCTGGCGGGCGGTATATGAGCTGGAGGAGGAGACCGAGGAGGTCGAGCAGACGTTGCCCTCGCTTCAAAAAGGACAAAAATTCCGCTGCGTGAATGTTCAGCTGAAAGCAGGCAAGACCTCGCCGCCCTCCAGATATACCGAGGCGTCGCTGCTTTCCGCGATGGAAAATCCGTCGAAATACATAGCCGACAAGACAATGAAGGAATATATCGGCGGGGGGCTGGGGACACCCGCGACCCGGGCGGATATTATTGACAAGCTGTTTTCTTCATTTTACATTGAGAAAAAGGGCAAGTCGATTCATCCCACCTCAAAAGGCCGGCAGCTTATAGAGCTGGTGCCCGAAGAACTGCGTGAACCGCTGCTTACCGCGAAATGGGAACAGGAGCTTGAGGGCATAAGCAAGGGCAAGGCAAAGAAAGAAGCGTTTATAGCGGAAATAAGGGGCTACAGCTCGGCGCTGGTGAATCAGGTCAAAAACAGCACCGCGAAATATATGCATGACAATGTTACCCGCACGCCCTGCCCGGACTGCGGCAAGATGATGCTTGAGGTGTCGGGGAAAAAGGGCAAGATGCTGGTCTGTCAGGATCGGGAGTGCGGCTACCGGCGGAACATCAGCTTTAATTCGAGGGTGCGCTGCCCTAACTGTCATAAATTTATGGAGGTGTTCGGCGAGAAAGAAGCCAGAACCTATGTGTGTCCCTGCGGTTTTCGTGAAAAGGTCGACCGTTTTCATGAAAAACTGGATTCACAGCCGGGCGCGAACAAGTCGGATGTTAAAAAATATCTGGATAATCAGCAAAAAGGCGGAGGCGGTTTTAATGCGTTAGCGGCGGCTTTGGCCAAGGCTCAGGACAAACAGGGAAGATAACAGGAATGACGATTACTTACAGGGTAAAACCTCAAAACCGTCATTAAGTCGGGATAAATGGCATTATTTATCTTTTGCTATTGACAATTGGTGTAGACTGCTATTATTATTGCATTAACTTGATAATATGATTAGGTTTCGTTTCGCTAAGTAAGCAATGAATAATTCTGACTTTTGCAGGGGCAAACTTTGTTCGCATGCGAGCACACAAAGCGCGCGCTTGTACGGTTTATTTGATCATCGCTTACCTGGAATTCGTGGGGATGAATTGAGGTGTTGCATTTGATCTTTGCTTCCATTATCTTGCCTAAAAAAGAGCTTGAAATTATGGAAATCATTTGGTCGGAAGATAGGGCGCTCACAAATCAGGAGTTTATGACCTTAAAACCGGAATTGTCAGGTGCGGCAATTCAAGAACTATTGGATACGCTGGTGAATAAAAATCTGTTAAGTCTTATCGGTTACTCGGATGATACCTCAGGGGATTGTACGATTTTCACCTATTCTTATGTGATTTCGTCAGAGGTGTATTATTTGCAGCAGCTGGTACTCAGTCCGTCTATGAATATAAGCAAGATCCCGTGCATTGTCAGAGGTCTTTGCAGAGAGGTATGCCATTTGGAAAATGAAGAAATAGACCGCATACAGGCCGTCATCAAAAAAGAAATCAAGGTAGAATAAATTATTAATGTTGCCATCCACACTACTACCTCATATACAATAACCCAAAGAGGCCGGATTGAATGATCCGACCTCTTTGGGTTATTAAGCATATTGTGCCTGTATATTCTTTTTGAAAAACTGGCTGAGCCATATGCTTTGAATGGTACAGAAAATAATCAGGATTATAATGTTGAGGAATATGATTATTATCCACTCGTCTGTAAAGCGGCTGAGAATCAGCAGGGTTATAATCTTCAGCACGGCTCCTGCCGAATAGCAGATGATTTGAATTTTTAGCTTACCCATGCCGTTGGCAAACGCGCATAAAACTGAGACCCAGATCAGAGCTCCGCTGTATAATGCAAAAGCCAAAGCGTAAACATAATTGGCATCGTATACTCCATCGCTTAAAAACTTAATGCCGAACGAGGTGAAAGGGATTGTGGCGAATTCAAAAAACAAGGCTAGAAGCGCAAGCCCTTGAAGCCGCCGGTAAAGCTTTCTCATCCAGATAAAATCTTTTTCTTTTAGCGCTTTTGTAACGGCCGACCAGATAGGTGTGAGCATAAGAAAGATTACCTTTTCCGCCAAAGAAAATAACCGCTGATAGACGTTGTATTCTGCGACCTTGCCGGTATCGCTGAATCTTGTTATAAATATATCGTTGGTTCCGAGCAGCAGCATGAATACAAGCTGGACCACGAAAAACAGGCCGCCTAAGGTCAGCACGTCCAGCGCGTATTTTTTTTGAAAATATTTAAACCCGGGCCGTGCCTTTTTAAGATTTGAAGAAAAAACAACAATAGTCGCAATAATCAGTGGGAGATTGGCGCAGATAACATGTGCAACGCTAAGGGTTACCAAACGGGACTGAGCACTACCGATTTTATAGACCGCGACAAATATGAGCTGCATAGCGTTTGAGATCAAAATAAGCAGACTGTTCATAAAGGATTTTTGGAGGGCGTACATCACGGAAGAAATGAGCTTTAAGAAAAATTGGAGCAAAATGCCGAAAAATGTGATGAATACGCACAGTAAAAGAGTGTCCTTTGAAATCACGGTTGTCTCAAGATTAAAAACTCCGTGCCAGTTGACAAAAGGAAAAGCGACGGCGGAAACGGCACAGAGCAGCAAAACACACAAGCCAATAATAATATATGCGGAAGAAATATATTTTCTGCTCTTCGCAAGGTCATTTTCACTCAGTGACTCTACAAGGCGGTTGCGCAGGCCGTTACCTATGCCAAGGTCAAAATTCAAAACAAGAGACAGAAAAGAAAGAAGGACAAACCAAAGACCCAAAAGGTTTTCGTTCCCGAAATAAGCCATATAATAACGGGTCGTGAGTAAAACTACGATCATTGAGCCGCCTTTGATCAGGCCGGCGTTAAAAATATTGAAAAGTATGCTGCGGTCACGTTCGCTGATTTTTTTATATTTCTCGGTTAGTTTTTTTATCATTCATGTCACGCTTCCTGCTCTCGCTAAAACAGTTTGTCAATAACGTCGGCAAACGCCTGCGGAGTATTCTTATACATTTTACTGCTCAAAGCATCAAATTCTGTGGTTTTTCCGAGGCTTCCGGATATGAAGAGATCTGCCGCGCGCGCGTCACGCTCGGTCTGCGAAAAATCCTCCGACAGCAAAAGCGCAAGTGGGTACTGCCGGAGATAGGGGATACATGGCTCGTCCGGAATAGGGCAGGTGGAAATAATGGGTTTCCCGTAGGACATGTATTCGAAGATTTTGCTGGGAATCATATGCGGGGTGTTGTTGCCGATATTGACAAATATATCGGCGTTTGCCAAAACATCAAGGATTTCGGAGTGAGAAACCGGATCAAAAATTCTAATCGGATTCTTGCTTCGGTCTTTGGATTGCCGCAAAACCTTGGGATTGGTGCAGTAGCCGATTATTGTCAGCACGCAATCGGGGATTTTAAGAAGACTGAAAATCTCAAGAAAATATTCGGGTTTTCTGATGTTATAAGGAATAGAGCCGGTATAAACCAAATTGATTTTGCCGGGCAGCAAAATGGGACTGCTCTCCGCGCCGTTTTCGAAGGGACGCAGCAGCAAAGGGATTCCCAGCGTTATCAGCCGCTCATAATATGCCTCGTTCGCGGCGAAACGCTCATAATGCCCGGTCATGGATTCCATTATGACGATACGGTCGGCATTTGAAAAAAGTCTGTGTTCCCAGGCAAGACCTTTTTTTACGGTGGCCTGCTCTGACATAAAGCGGGGAACTCCGCTGGCCGACAGGGCGTCGAGCATATAAGGCACAAACAAAACCTCGGGATGCCTTTTCTTAAAGCGGTGGCCCGCCAAAAGAGTTTCAAACGGACTGTATACTGACAAGATCAGATCAAACGAAAACCGACGGTGCAGTTTTTCGGCTTCTTTTAAAAACCGGCGCGAATAGAGAGGAAAACCCAGAGGCCAGACCGGAAGCAGCATAAGGAGCTTGATGCGGCGTAAAAACGAAACAAGCCTATGCAGAAATTTGGCGGTTTTGCCGGGGTGGGTGAGTTTCCACTGGGAAAAACGCACGCCTAGCGGCGGCAGGATTTTATGAATCACCGCGCCGTATATATTGCGCTCCGCAGGCCCCTCAAGGCGGTTTACTACGCAGTGCACCTCATATCCCCGGTCTATAAGCTCACCTATTACCGCGTTTACGCAGATGCTGCCGGGAGACCATTCGCTGCCGAGTAAAATCAGGATTTTCCGCATGAGTTTTCTCCTTTAAGGACATTTCCGATCAGCTCCGCCAGCGCTTCCGGCGTGTTTTGATAAAGTTTGTTACGCATAACAGCGGGATCAACCGAGCGACCCTTGGTATCGTCGATAAATTTTTCCAGAGCGCGGGCGTCCCGAGCCGGATCAGGGTTGTGCTCAGGCAGTAAAAGACACAGCGGATATCGTGAAAGATAATCGATACATGGCTCATTTGCGATGGGGCAGGTTGAGACAATGGGCTTGCCGGCGGCCATATATTCAAAAATTTTGCTGGGAACCATAGACGGCAGCTTATTGCCGAGATTCACAAGAATATCCGCCTGAGCAAGAGTTTCGATAACCAGGTCATGGGCAAGGCTGTTTAATACCCGAATCCGGGGATCCCGCGAATATTTTGCGGGGAGCCGGTAAGCATGTGGGACAATAATGGTTAAAGCTATATTGGAAGAGCTAAGAAGGGAAAAAACCTCAAAAAAATATGCGGGGTCGCGCACATGCGGGGCGATAGAGCCGGCATAGACCAGGTTGAGCTTGGTTTTATCTAAAACCGGATCTATTTCGGGCTTTGATGTATCGCGGGATTCCGGCTGCGTGAACATCGGAATATCCAGCACGGTCATTTTGGAATAATAGGCATTGCTGGCGCTGTGTGTGCCGTGGTGCTTTTGCGCGGACTTCATATAAACGATGCGGTCAGCGTTTACAAGCAGCTTTCGCTCCCATTTAAGCCCGCGTTTTAAGGTGGATTTTTCGGAAAAAAACCGCGGTACCACTCCGCCCGACAAAGAGTCCAAGAAATACGCGATAAACCTTACTTCAGGGTGCTTTTTTTTAATACGGTGCCCCGCGAGAAGGGCTTCAAACGGGGTGAAAACCGAAAACACGCAGTCGATATTGTGGGTAAGGACAAGCTTTTCCGCCGCTTTTTTATAGCGCCGGACATAAAGTGGGGAGATAATAGGCCAAACCGGGCGAAGCAGCAAAAGCTTTAGCTTTTTTATCGCCAAAAACAGCTTGAACAGCAGCCATGCGGCCTTTCCCTTGTGCTTTTCCCTCCATGCGGCGGCTTTTGCGCCGAGCGGCGGTTTTACGCGCAGTATTTCAGCGCCGTTTATGACGCGGGGGTCTTCGCCGTCTTTTACAAGGCATATAACGTGGTAACCGCTTTTTAAGAGCGCGTCAACTATTCGGCTGACGCATATGCCGTTGGCGGAAAATTCGCTGCCAAGCAAAATAAGTATTGTCTTCATACCCTCTGCCTCTGAAATAATTCGCCGTCCAAAAACCCGTTTTCAAGCATTGACTGCGCGGCTAAAAGCACACCGGTGCGTCCGCTGTGATAGTTGAGCCCACCCTGCAAAAACGCGGTGTACGGCTCTTTGATAGGAGCATCGGCTGAAAGCTCTATAGACGCCCCGAGGGTAAACGCGCCCGCGGCCATTATCACCTTATTGTCATAGCCGGGCATATCCCAAGGCTCGGGGATGACGAAGGAGTCGACCGGGGCACCCTTTTGCATTCCCTGACAAAAAGCTATAAGCGCCCCGGGGCTGTCTAAGCCTACACACTGGATTATATCCGCGCGGGCGTCCTTTGCTCCTGGGTTGACCGAAAAGCCGAGGCGGGCAAAAAGCTCCGCCGCGAACACGGCGGTTTTAAGCGCCTCG
>DOZQ01000010.1:0-4384 GCA_003517915.1 Oscillospiraceae bacterium
ATGGCGCGGGATAAAATCACGCTCATGGCATAGGGCATGTAGTTGGTTTCGAGCGTCTGGGTAATGGGCTGCTCCACCACCGTGCCCGCCCCCGCGATATACGCGTTATTCGGATTTTCGGCCTGAGCCGGTTTTTCTTTTTTCTTTCTGGGGGCCATATAAAAATTGCTCCTTAACTACAAGATTTAGGCAGACCATGAATCGATCGAGCGTTGTAGGGGCGCACACTACGAAACGTCCGCCATGTCGATATACAGGTAGCCGTTATCAGCGATAAAATCCTTGCGGCCGGGCAGGTTATCACCCAGCAGCAGGTCAAAAATCTCGCTCGTGTGCTGCGCGTCCTCCGGCATTACCTTGACCAGCCGCCTTGTCGCGGGATTCATGGTAGTCAGGTTCATCATCTCCGGCTGGTTTTCCCCAAGCCCCTTCGAGCGCTGAAGGGAATATTTTTTGCCCTGAAGCTCTGCCAATATCTCGTTTTTTTCCTTGTCGTCATAGGCGAAATAGGTTTTGTCCTTAGCCGTGATCTCATACAAAGGGGTCTCGGCAATATACACCTTGCCCTCGTTTATAAGGGTCGGCATAAGCCGGTAAAGCATGGTGAGAATCAGCGTGCGTATCTGAAAGCCGTCGACGTCGGCGTCGGTGCAGATTATAACCTTGCTCCAGCGCAGCAGCGACAAATCGAAATTAGAAAGGTCCTTGTTCGCCTTGGATTTTACCTCCACACCGCAGCCCAGCACCTTTATAAGGTCGGTGATTATCTCGTTTTTGAATATGCGGTCATATTCCGCCTTTAAGCAGTTGAGTATCTTGCCTCTGACCGGAATAATCGCCTGAAAGTTCGGGTCACGCGCCAGCTTGCATGAGCCCAGCGCCGAATCTCCCTCGACTATAAAGATTTCCCTCTCGGCGGTGTCCCTGCTGCGGCAGTCGACAAACTTCTGCACCCGGTTGGTAAGGTCGGTGGAGGACTGCATGGTCTTTTTGAGGTTAAGCCGCTCCCGCTCGGATTTTTCCCTGCTGCGTTTGTTTATAAGCACCTGCTCTGAAATCTTCTCGGCGTCCGCGCGGTTTTCAATGAAGTAAACCTCCATTTGATGGCGCAGAAAATCGGTCATCGCCTCTTGGATGAATTTATTCGTTATGGCCTTTTTGGTCTGGTTTTCATATGAGGTCTGGGTGGAAAATGAGGAAATTACAATCATCATGCATTCCTCCACATCGGTGAAGGTGATTCGGCTCTCGCCCTTTTTATATTTCCCGGTCTGTTTTATATAGCTCTCAAGCTGCGAGACCATCGCGCTGCGCACCGCCTTTTCGGGCGCGCCGCCGTATTCGAGATAGCTTGAGTTGTGGTAATATTCCTTGACGCGCACGGTGTTGCTGAAACAAACCGCCGCGCTTATCTTGACTTTATATTCGGGCTTGTCCGCGCGGTCGCGGCCCTTTCTCTCGGTCTGCCAGAGCTGCACCGGCGTGAGCGTGTCGGTTCCGGCCAGCTCCTCCATATAATCCAGTATACCGCGCTCATAGCGGAATTCATATTTTTCAAAAGACTGAGACGACGCGGATTTTTGATCCCTTATAATAAAATCAATGCCGGCGTTGACCACCGCCTGCCGTTTAAGCGTGTCAAGATAATAGCTCAGCGGTATGTCTATATCGGTGAAAACCTTTAAGTCGGGCCGCCATTTTATTTTTGTGCCGGTGTCCCTGCCCTTATACGGCTCTTTGCTCAGGCCCCCGACGTTTTCACCGCGCTCAAAGCGCAGGGTGTATTTGTATCCGTCGCGCTTTATCTCCACATCCATATATTCCGACGCGTACTGGGTCGCGCAGAGCCCTAATCCATTGAGACCCAGCGAATATTCATAGCTCTGCCCCTCGTTTGTGTGGTATTTGCCGCCCGCATACATCTCGCAGAACACCAGCTCCCAGTTGAATTTCTGCTCGGCCTGATTGTAGTCCACCGGAATGCCGCGCCCGAAATCCTCAACCTCAACCGAATGGTCGGCGTAACGTGTGACTATGATTTTTTTGCCGAAGCCCTCTCGCGCCTCGTCGATTGAGTTGGAGATGATCTCAAATGCGGAATGCTGGCATCCGCCAAGCCCGTCAGACCCGAAAATTACCGCGGGACGCTTGCGCACCCGGTCGGCGCCCTTCAACGCGGAAATACTCTCGTTGCCATATTGCTGCGTTTTTTTAACCACGCTTTTCTCCTCCGAATAAACCATAAAAATAATATTCTACTATATAATGTACTCCAGATACGGCAGGGTGTCAAGATGTATCGTCAACAGGGATATCGGCGAAATTGTTTTTATAAAATGAACCACCCCCCGCCGCGACCGGTTTAAACATTGACATTTGTGGTCATGTATGGTACTGTGTTTTCTGGTTTCATAAAACAAATTTTATTTTTAGGATTTTTATCATGTTTAAGGGTATTCCGCACACATGCTTAAAGCTGCATAAAAAAGAGGAATCTAACTTTGAGCTTATCAGTACAAAAGCAAACCCGCCGGTATCAGACGATGCCGCGCTGATTAATATAGTAAAGCAAAACATGGGAATTCAGCTTGCGCTGGCGGAGCATTTTGTCGATGCCGAACGGCCGGATGCAAAAGATTATTCGCACTCAAGTTATTTATATCTGCCGGATCCCGCCCCGGAAATTATACATGCCGCCACGGTTTTCTTTACGAATGTTTTTGTCTGCGCGGGCAGTTTCGCTGCGGCTTTGCAGGTATGCGGAATTTCGGAAAAGGGTCTGCAAATTTTTAAAGCTCTTGAGATTTCCGGCGGACTGAACGGTTTTATCCGTCATTTGGTCTTAAAGCGCCCCGCCGCAAAGGATTCCGCGCTCAGTGCCGTGCTGAAATATTATGACGAAGAAGCTAAAACCCCCGATCCTGAGCTAAAGGATGATTCTTTTGTCGCATACCTTGAAAAAACAAGTCGCTTTTCTTCAAATCTTTTCATTCCGGTCAGCGGCTTCACGCTTGAAGAACTGAATGGCGACGAAATGATAAGAGCGCTGCATCCGTTTTTCTCAAGCCTATATCTGCTGACATCCTTTTATAAGGATAAGGAAGCTCATGACAGCGGGAAAGAAGCGGATTATTTAAAACTCCTCAGCTTTTACAACAGCGAAGCATAGTATTTTCGAGGGGCGCTTGGTCGGCACGCCTCGTGCGCCCTCCCTGCTCCAAAAAAAATCATTCCGGCTCGAAAATCGCCTGATTTGAAATTCTCCCAAATCTTTTTTGGGCGATTTCTTCACCGACAATCATTTTTTCGGGCTCCGGCGCTCGGTGCTTGGTAGACATCACAGATTTTTCTCAATTACCCGCAGGGTCAGCTCCTCAAGCCCGGCAAAAGTTTTCAGCTCACCGCACAGGGCCCTGAAGCCCGCCGCGCCATTCAGTCCCCTCATATACCAAGCGGCGTGCTTGCGCGCTTCCCTGAGCGCTATATATTCGCCCTTATATTCCGCCATTTTTTTCACCTGCCTTAACAGCAGATGCATTTTGGTGTAAATAGAAGGGTCGGGCAGCACGGTGCCGTCTTTTAAATAAGCGTTTATCTGGGAGAAAATCCACGGGCGGCCCATTGCTCCGCGCCCCACCATAACAAGGTCGCAGCCGGTGTGATCATACATATTGGCGGCGTCAAAGGGCGTGAAGATATCGCCGTTGCCGATTACCGGAATGGTGACCGACTGCTTTACGAGCGCTATGCTGTCAAGGTCTATGCCCGGCGCGTACATCTGGTCGCGGGTGCGCGCATGCAGCGTGAGCGACGCGGCTCCGGCATCTTCGGCGCGCAGAGCAAGCTCGCGGGCTATGATATTCTCCCTGTCCCACCCCGTGCGGAATTTCACACTCACTGGCACCGGCGCGGCCATTCTTACCACCGCGCGGATTATCTTTTCCGCCAAAGGCAGATCCCGCAGAAGAGAAGAGCCCCCGCCGCTTTTTATGACCTTAGGTGTCGGGCATCCCATATTTATATCTATAAAATCCGGCTTGTATTCGAGCGCCTTTTTTGCCGCCTGCGCCATTATCTCCGGCTCACAGCCGAAAAGCTGACTGCCCATCGGCCGTTCGGCATCGCTTATTTCGAGCAGCTCAAAGCTTTTTTTGTCCCCCATGCTTATGCCTTTGGCGCTCGCAAGCTCCCCCACCGAAAACGCGCTGCCAAAGCCCCGGCAAAGCTCGCGCATCGCGCGGTCGGCGACGCCGGCCATCGGCGCTAGAGCCGCATAGGCGCCGGATGCGGCAGATTTCATTTCCATTTTAAACATCCTCACGCATATATATTGTCATATTATATTATAATCCATACTAATAAATCAAGCGCCGAGCGCCCGAGC
>DOZQ01000010.1:4443-4576 GCA_003517915.1 Oscillospiraceae bacterium
GCGAGGGCGAACGAGGCGTGCCGCAGGGGCGCCGAGCGCCCGAGCCCGAAAAAATGACGTAATCTCGAAAATTGCTGGAAAGAGTTTGGCGAAAGCCAAACCCAGGGATTTTGGAGATGGAGGAACTTTTTTC
>DOZQ01000196.1:0-3547 GCA_003517915.1 Oscillospiraceae bacterium
GGCTGTATTCGGATGCTGTGATAAATAAGCGGAGTGATTTCGGATCGCCTGTCTGTTGGTAATATATTATCCTGCGGCCGCATATGGCCGCCCATACAAAGCCCGATTTATTCATTTTTATAAAAACCGCTTGGCCCTAAAAGGTCGGGCGATTTTTTATATGGACACACTGTGCATGCCTGCGGGCAATTTTAAGCCTACGTCATTGATTTCCGGGCTCGGGTGCTCGGCGCCCCCCCGGCAACCGAAAGACATAACACATGGAAAATTAATACTTATTGTCTCTGTGTTATATAAGCCATGTTTTATTAATTTGCTATAATTTCAGCAAAAGCACTTGAAACTCTACGAAAATAGTGGTATAATTCTCCCGCATCTGAACTAGGATAATTTCCCCTTTGATGCATAATGAAATAGAAAATAAGGAGAGAACCATCATGAAAGCCAAATCAATCCGCTATCTGACAGTCTCCATTGCTGCCGTGCTGTGCGCGGTAACCCTGTGCTCCCTGCTTCTTATCGGCTTGACCGGCATCACCTTGGCCGCGGCAGAATTTGAGTGGCGCGGAGCGCCGGACAGAGCCGCAGCCGCCGACATTACCCCGGAAAAAAACACCACGCGCAAAAACGCGAGCGGCGTGAAAATCCCTTCCAACGCGCACAGCGCGGATTTCCCTGGCATCTATTTTATCTGGGACGCAAAACAGAAGGATAACGGCTACCTCAAAGTAAGCGCCGGCGTATTCGACGAGTATGAGAGCTTTATCCTCACCACAAAAACTTCAAACACCTATTGGGATTTCAAAATTACCCCGCAGGCGGGTCAGGCAAAAACGGATGACAATTGTTATGTGTTCTTTATTCCGAAAATGAATGAAAAAAATATTAACATGGTGTTTATCGACACTACCGTTCCCAAAGAAGATCCCCCGCCTGAAACGGATTCTCTTGTGATGACCGGGGAATGGATCGTTTCCCCCAACATCATTACTGCCGTTGTTGAAAACAGCACCTATTCCGGTGTTCCCGGTACCGTCGTGGAGGCAGGTATACTTTACGCGAGGGACGACATCACTTTGTCAGATCCGTTGAAAGCTACAGCGGCGGCGATCGGCTCTCCTTTCGACACCTCTATTCTCGGTGTATCCGATGGCTTGTGGTATTACGCGGCCTATGTGGTCAATGACGCGGGCGATATTTTCTACGGCAACGTAAAGCAGATCGCATATTATACCGCTTGACAACGGCAAAGTAACGTTTTCTTTATACCAACTATAAAAAAGGCGGTAACGGCTTAGCTGTTACCGCCTTTTTGGATTCTTTTAGATAATCCAGCTTGATATTTATTGCTTTATATGTTAAAATCCTTTTGTAACATGCTTTGTTACATTTTATTTCGAAAGGAGCTGCGTGTTGATGTCGGTAAGAGTAATGGTGAGCACATCTTAGAACTGAATAAAGGGTATAGAACGCGGGCGTACCTCGCCTTTGGTTTTCTATGCCATAAAAAGTAACCTTTCGTGAGCCTTGCAAAAAGTACGTCGCACCGAATGGGTGTGACGTTTTGTTTCCGTGGATTTGCAGCCGAAGTGAAGGCTGCTTGTCTGCGGTTTTTTGATGTGCAAAAATGAATTTAAAACGTACAGCATTTTTGGCCAAAGCCGAAACCGCGCTCGTATGGCGCATGAAATTTCACGAAAAATAATTTGGAGGAATTACTCAATGAAAAAATATTCCAAAACAGAAAAATACGACAAGAATTGGATCAACGAAAACTGGATGGGGCCAAACCCGTTATGGCTTTTGGAGGAGCTTTGTGAAAATCTGGAGCTGCACCCCGGCATGAAGGTGCTGGATATGGGCTGCGGCAAGGGTCTTACCTCCGTATTTCTGGCCAAGGAATACGGCGTTACCGTATTCGCAAACGATTTATGGATCAGCGCGACAGATAATCTGCGCCGGTTTATAGACGCGGGCGTAGCGGACAAGGTTTTCCCCATTCACGCCGAGGCCCACGCGCTCCCCTACGCCGACGGATTCTTTGACGCGGCCATATCCATTGACAGCTATGAGTATTTCGGCGCCGACGAAATTTATTTCCCCTGCACCTACTCTAAGCTGGTAATGCCCGGCGGCCAATTCGGCATCGTGGTTCCGGGTCTTAAAAAAGAATTTGACAAGGGATATCCCGATACGCTCAAAGATTTTTGGGCAGGGGATATGTTCAGCTTCCACAGCAAAAGTTGGTGGCGGCGTCTTTGGGAGAAAACCGGCATCGTGGATATTATCTCCTGCTACGACATTGACGATCCGAAAGAAATATGGCGGCCGTGGGCGGACTGGGCTTTAGAAAATTTCGATAAGGAATGGGGAGAAGGCGGAGACACCGACGACAAATTCCTAAGAGCCGACATAAACAACGATTTGGCACTGGTTGCGATGACGGCGCGCAAGAAGTAAAATCCATTCGCAAAAAACCTAAGGGCTCCCGAAGATTGATATGCTTCCTCTATGAGAGACAGTGAAAAAAACAAAACTGTCTTTCACAGAGGAAGTGTTTTTATGTCCAGTAAACAAAAGATATCCATAGAAGAGAAGGAGAAATTGGCGCGGAGATGTCTGTCTGGGGAACTTGGCGTGTGCGAAGCAGCACGGCTTGCAGGCATAGCCGTAGCCAGTATCGGGGAATGTGTACTGCGGTCATTGCGGTGCGCGGCTCACTGTGACTACCAACGGCAAGAAATATCACCGCAAGGACGGTGAGGTGACAGTCACGCCGAGAACGCGGTATGTCTGCTACAACAAAACCCGCCACAAACACCTTTGCGACGGGCAGACGGGTTATACTGTCAGCAAGCTTGACAAGATGATAGATGAGGTAATTCACCGCCTGTTTGAGCGGCTAAGCGACCTCCCGAAAGAGCATATTATTGAGGAACGTTACGCCGAGCAGATTGCGGAAATCAAATTACAGCTTACGGCGGCGCGGGCGGCTTTTCAGGCGCATTCGGCTGAGGTGATGGAGTTTGAAGCGGAGGTTATCAAGATTATTCGCGGCGAGAGCAAGCTAAACTCCGATTTGCTGAACAAGCTATATGAAGAAGCGAAAGAAAAGGCGTCCGCATCGGAGCAGACTGTTTTTGAGCTTAACGAAAGGCTTAAAAACAGTGAGGACATGCGGGCAGCTCTGTCCAAGCAGTTTGACAACATCAAGTCGTGGTCGGATATGTATGATGGGTGCAGCGTGGAAACCAAGAAGATGATATTGTCGCAGATCATGAAATCTGTCAGGGTCAGCCGGGATTACGAAATTGAGATCGACCTGACGCTGGACGTCCAGCAGTTGGGATTTCTGAATGAAAAATCCGTTACCGCTGGGATGATCTTGGAAAGAGGTGCATAGGCAGACATGCTAAGGATGGCTTTTCTTAAAAGCTTCCACCGCCGCTAAGATTTCCTCGGGGGATTTCCCCAATTCAACCTGAGCTTTCACGAGCCGATACAATTCCTCGTTCTGGTATTCCAGTGCCTCGTATTTATCTTTAAG
>DOZQ01000196.1:3578-3699 GCA_003517915.1 Oscillospiraceae bacterium
GTTTTGGACACGATGATAACCTCCATGTATTATATCGTTCCAAAATATGTTTGTGAAAGAAAAAAGGCTTGCGGTAATGCCCGCAAGCCCTTGTCAGTGGTGGCACTATCAGTTGCCAATA
>DOZQ01000054.1 GCA_003517915.1 Oscillospiraceae bacterium
TCCAAAAAAATTCATTCCGGTTCGCAAATCCGCTGAGTTTGCTCCGCAAACCCTCTTTTGATCGCGGCTTTTCTCTCCGACAATCATTTTTTTGGGCTCGGGCGCTCGGCGCTTGGTGCTTAAGTTTGACAGTGAGTGCCAAGGCCTATATAATACTGATATCAACTGTAATTTCAGGAGGCGTTATGAATATTCTGATTATAAACCACTATGCGGGCTCTCCCGAAATGGGCATGGAATTCCGCCCTTATTATCTTGCCCGGGAATGGGCAAAGCTGGGCATAGAGGTAACCGTTATAGCCGCAAGCTATTCTCATCTCAGAAGCAAAAATCCGGAATGCGAAGATATATCCGTACAGATGATCGATGGAATCAGATATGTGTTTTTAAAGACGCCTCCCTACTTGGGTAACGGACTCGGGCGCGTTCGCAATATTTTTGCTTATGTGAGAAAGCTCAGGCACCGCGCCGACGGTTTTGCCCGGCAGTACTGTCCCGACGCGGTAATATCCTCTTCGACATATTTGCTCGACTGGCGGCCGGCCGTGAAAATCGCGCGGCTTTCGGGAGCCAAAACCTGCTTTGAAATACACGATATCTGGCCGCTTACACTGCAGGTGATGGGCGGGCTTTCAGAAAAAAATCCCGCGATGAGGTTTTTGCAAAAACGTGAGGATGAAATTCTCAGGCAGGCCGACAGCATTGTCTCAATTCTGCCGTTCGCCGACATCCATATAAAGGAGCGCGGCGTCACGGATTTTAACTATCACCACATCCCAAACGGAATCGACCCCGAGGAAATTCCCGCGGAGCCTTTGCCGGAAAAGCACATGTCGGTTTTAAGCGAGCTTAAAGCACAGGGTAAATTCATTCTGCTTTACGCGGGCGGGCACGCCGTTTCAAACGCGCTCGAGCCTTTTATCGACGCGGAGGGCGAGCTGGACGACCGCTTTGCCGTGGTGCTTACAGGCGGCGGTGCGCAAAAGGAGCAGCTTATGAAAAGAGCCGGCGAATCGGGGAACCCCCGGATCGTATTTTTAGACAGTGTGGCTAAAAATCAGGTGCCGGCATTGCTGGATACCGCCGACGCGCTGTTTTTAGGCGCGAAAAAATCCCCGCTTTACCGTTTCGGCGTCGGAATGAACAAGCTGTTTGATTATATGCTGGCCGCGAAACCCATCATCAACGCGGTCGAAGCACCGGGGAATCCGGTGTCACTGGCGGGGTGCGGCATATGTGTTCCGGCGGAGGATCCCGCAGCTATAGCCGCAGCCGCCCGCGAGTTGGCTTCCATGGATGAATCCAGCCGACGGAAAATGGGCGAGCTCGGGCGCGAATATGTGCTGGAGCACCACAATTACGAAACCCTGGCAAAGCGGTTCTTAGAAGCGCTTGAGTGACAAATGTGAGTCATCAATATTCCGTCTCGAAGTGTACCTGCCCTTCCTGAACGCTGACCACCACCGTGCCGGAGGCGTCGGTGCGGTAAACCGGTATCTCCAGCTTACCTATCCGGTCGAGCGCGTCGGTTCCGGGATGATTGTACCGATTGTTCCGGCCGACCATTATCACCGCGTAGGAGGGTTTCGCCGTCCACAAAAACTCCTTGGTGGAAGAGCTGTTGCTGCCGTGGTGCCCGACCTTTAAAATATCCGCGTCCAGATCGGCCCGGTTTTCTATCAGCGAAAGCTCTGCGCCCTTTTCGGCGTCCCCCATAAACAAAAAGGAGACATCCTCGGCTACCGCTTTTATGATTATAGAGCGGTCGTTTTCATCTTCAAATTCCTCAAAGGGACCCGCTACTGTGAGGGTGAAATCCCCGACCGCGTAGCTTTTTCCCGGCTCTGGCAGCTCTACATTCTGATTTTTGTCCGCTACCGCCTCAAGCAGGTTTTCATAGGTTTTGGTATCACTTTCGCTGCCGGGCGGACTTTTTTGCATAAGCAGCGTTTCGATTTCAAATGAATCCACCACGGCGGCCATCCCACCGATATGATCCTCATGCGCGTGGGTTGCTACCGCAAGCTCAAGCTTTTCCACTCCCGCGTTTTTTAGATAATCGGTCACGAGCAGGCTGTCGGCGTTGTTGCCCGCGTCTATAAGCGCCGCGTGCTCCCCGCTTTGTATCAGCATGCAGTCGGCCTGCCCAACGTCTATAAAATGAACCCGATTTTTCGCGGTTCCCTCGGGGATGTAGGCGGAAATCCCGGCTGACTTGAAAATATCTGACCAGGCGGGGATATATTCGCGCAGCCCCAAATAGGGTGACAGCGTTATGCCTATGCCCGCCAGCAGCGCCAAAACAAATATGATCATAAAAGAAACGGTTACTCTCTTTTTACGCGCCATGACTAAGCCTCCTTTATTTTGGGTGCTTCATAGATAACATAAAGGTAAAAAAATGATCCGCCCAACCGATCCAATGGTTGCGAATCATTTTTGCATCTTAACGGACTGACCGCCTCTAAAACGGTTTGTGCCCTTTGTTTATATTATACGTTCAGAGTCTTAAGTTGTCAACCGCCGGCAATAAAAACTTCACGCAATTATATTTATTACGACTTTCCGGAGCGCCGGGAGCGACGCGCCCCGCGTGTCCCGGTACGCGAAGGCTTTTCATCCGGTTTTATAAGGCATTTCGATCCGAAGCCTATAAGATCCCCGCGCCCGGCAAGCTTTAACGCCTTTAATGCCTTTATGCGGTTTTCCGGCCTAAAATATTGAAGCAGCGCCCTTTGCATTTCTTTTTCCTCGGGCGTATCGGCAACGTAAACCGGCTTTAATGTCTCGGGATCCAGCCCCGTGTAAAACATGCAGGTCGAAAGCGTCCCCGGCGTGGGATAAAAGTCCTGCACCTGCTCGGGGCGTATATTTTCCCGCTTTAAAAAAACCGCAAGCTCGGCCGCGTCCGAAAGCCGCGAACCTGGATGCGAGGACATCAGATACGGCACCAGATACTGCTCTTTGCCAAAAGCCTTAGTCAGCTCATAAAACCGCATGGCGAATTTTTTGTAGGTTTCTATGGGCGGTTTGCCCATTTTATAAAGCACCTCGCGGGAGCAGTGTTCGGGCGCGACCTTTAGCTGCCCGCTTATGTGATGGGCGACAAGCTCTTTAAAAAAGCTCTCGTCGGGGTCGAGCATAAGATAATCGAACCTGATTCCCGAGCGGATGAATACCTTTTTTACCCCCGGCAGCGCGCGCAGCGACCTCAGCAGCTTCAAATATTCGGTATGGTCGGCGATAAGCCTGCCACAAGGGGTTGGCGCAAGACATTTCCGGCGTTCGCACAGACCGAAGTCCTTTTGTCGCTCACAGCTCGGATACCTAAAATTGGCCGTAGGCCCGCCCACATCGTGGATATAGCCTTTGAACCGGGGATTCTTTATAATCCTGCGGGCTTCCTCCAGCACCGATTCGGGTGAGCGGGCGGTCACCGCCCTGCTCTGATGAAAGGCCAGCGAGCAAAAATTGCACGCGCCGAAGCACCCGCGGTTATGCGTTATGGAAAACTCCACCTCTTCTATGGCAGGTACGCCGCCCGCGCTTTCATAGGCCGGATGATACATGCGCTCGTAAGGCAGCGCGTACACCGCGTCAAGCTCTTTAGTTTCAAGCGGCGGCATGGGAGGATTCTGCACCAAAAACCGACCCCCGTGCGGCTGAATCAGGAGCTTTCCGCGCACGGCGTCCTGTTCGCGGTGCTCGAACATGCAGCTTTTGGCGTAGGCAGTTTTATCCGACTTTACCTTTTCATAAGACGCGAGCATAACGCCTTTTATTCCCGCCGCGCTGCCTATCATATAACATGTTCCCGGAATATCGGTAAGGGATGAGATCTCCTCACCCGCGCGCAGACGCCCGGCGATTATGGCGGTTTGCTTCTCGCCCATACCGTAGCTTAAAATATCGGCGCCGCTCTCGTGCAGAATAGACGGCTTAACCTCGTCGTCCCAGTAATCGTAATGGGCAAACCGCCGAAGCGACGCTTCCAGCCCGCCCAAAATAA
>DOZQ01000176.1:0-1533 GCA_003517915.1 Oscillospiraceae bacterium
GCGGTTTTGTTCACAATAGCCTGAACCGCGTCATAATCATAACCCGCTTGCGTAAGCCTCGCTTTACGCTCGGCTCCGTTGCCCCATTTGCCGGCCAGCACCTCGGCGGCCAGCTCCGCATTGGATTTTTTGCCTGACGCGGGAGCCGGCATACCAGAGCCGTTTATTTTAGAAGCTTTCGCGATGGCCTGCCATCCTTCTCTGCTGCCAAACGCCACGTTGAGGTCAATATCCCCGCTATAGCTCCCCAAGCGTCCTCTTGAGCCGTATTGGTGAATTAATGCATCCGGCCAATAGTTCTGGGTTACGTTTGGGTTGTACTGCCGGAGTAATGGATTTGAGCCGTAGGAAGCCACCCAGACATAATCCCATTTTTTAAATTCAGAAGAATTTGATTTAACCGGACTGCCCGAGGCGTAAATCGCCGCGTAGCCCAGCTTGCTTTTTAAATATTCCCTGATCTTGGCGAGGCGCCCAATACCCTTGTTTACCGCGGTGGCTTCCCAGTCCCAAAACAAAATACCTTTTCCGGGAATGTCTTTTTTAGTAGCCTCCGCGATAAATACGTCGACCTCCTGCTTGTAGTTGTCATTGCCATTGTCAAAATGATAGACGCCGTAGAGTCCTTTCTTTCTGGCTGAGTTCAGCTGTGAGTTGGCGTAGGAATTGGATGCGCTGCTCCCCTGTGAGATTTTAACAATCGCAAAATCAAACGGGATCAAATCGAGTACATTGCCCGGCTGCCATCCGGATACGTCAACTCCGTTAAGCTTTTCCATTATATTGCCTCCCTTGTGCTTTTAATTACTTATACATTTAGATATTTTTGATATCAGTCTCGTCCGCGTCCTCATCCGCAGGATTATCCGTCGAGTCATTCGTGGAATCACCCTCAGAATTAGCTGTAGGTTCAGCCTCTGGATAACTCATAGGTTCGGCTTCGGTATCAGGCGCATGGTCGGCGGCGGTATCTCCCACAGGCTCGTCCGTCAATTTAGACATAAGCTCTGATAGTAATTCTCCCGCCATCCCAGTAACGGAATCGCTTCCGGTCGCGCCGCTCAAGGCGCTGATCTCGGCTCCTGTCACGGCGCTTACTCCTGAAACAATGCCTTTTAGAAGCTCGTCCGCTTTTATGGCAGCACCGGTAAAGCTGTTGTTTTTCCACCATACGATTATCGCGGCCACTGCCGTGAATACCCAAGATACTCGGGTATAAAGCTCCTCGGAAGTTGCCGGCAGAGGCACCCATCCAAAGTGATGGCATATCTGATTTACCAGCGCCAATATAAGCACTATCGTGCGGATATAAGTCGCGGGTTTTATTTGTTTTAATTTTTCAATTAGCTTGCTGATTGTGTGTCACCTCCCCACTTTATATATTTATGACGATCATAGAATTTTGACACTGTAGCTAATTTCATGTGATATATTTATTTGCGGGACATGCAGAATACATGACAAGACCACCCTCATCGCTTTCGCGTCGAGGGTGGTCTATACTTTTTATACTAGAACCATTTCAAAACCGAG
>DOZQ01000176.1:1602-3488 GCA_003517915.1 Oscillospiraceae bacterium
TTCAAGTGGTTTGGCTATATAAGCAAAATCCTAAAATTTGAATCATATTACTTCCTGTATCCGCATTTTGGGCACACGCCGTTTTCATTCAGGAAAATACCGCACAGCTGGCAGCGATCCTTTTCTTTCTGATTTTCTTTCCCGTATTCCTGCACGGCGCCGTTTACCCCGCTCGTGAATGTGATTTTTGCGATATTCAGCTTGTCTTTAAGTAAATCATAAACAATTTTTATCATGCCCTCAACCGTCATCGTTTCTTTGGTCACGACCAGACGACATTCCGGATAAGCCGTGGCAAGCTCTGTTTTAAAGCTCGGCCCCTTTTGTTTATTGGTCGGCGCTCCGTTTTTAATACCCTGTGTTTCATAAACGTCAAGAATCGCGGGAAGCAGCGGATCGTCTTCCCTTAAAATCAGCGCGTGGTCAAAGTTTTGCACAACGTCCCAAACCGTTTTGTTAATCTCGTTGCAGGGAAACACCATATTGACACCCGTATTTATGGTATCCTCAACTTCGACCGTAAGTATTCCCGTGTGCCCGTGCAGATACTGAGCCTCTCCTTTGAACCCATAAAACCTATGGGCATACTGAATGTCCAATGTTGTAAAGCTTCTCATTACAATTCTCCCTAACAATATATTTATGGTATATTTTTGTGCTTCCATATGCGCACATTTTGGGTTTGGAGGATTTTATTTCATTATAAACCATAACAATATTGCAAGTCAATGCTTAGACATGTACTACTGAAAAATAATATTGCACTATTCGTTTGCTAAAGTTTCCACACAGTAGCCCTTATGTCCGCATTTTGTACATTTAAGCTTTCGGGTTTTCGGTGTGTGCGCCGAAAAAAGAAACTGTCCCAGCGACGGACGGAATATTGTGTTACACTCGGCGCAGATGTAAGCTGTGTTTTTATAGTACATCCGGGTCAGCAAAACGCCGAAAAGAATAACAAGCGGCATGCCTACCGCAAAGGGCAGCCATAATCCTTTTACAATCCACAGAACTACAGTACCGATTTGAATCGCATCCATAATCAGTCCTACTGCCAGCATAGTACCGTGAATTTTGCGCAATCCTTTTTTGCTTTTCATAATGTGTTCTATGTCACCAATTGAATTGACCGTGATGACATCCATATTGCGGATGTTTTCCCTGACAATTTTGATCGCGTCTATCTGCTCTTTCTTTTCTTTAATGTCGCTGCCAAGCCTTTTTATCTGCTCATCAAGCAGCAGCATTAAAACCTTCCCCGGCGCCTCACTCCTTAAAATACCCCTAATAGTATCAAGTGTAAGACCCATGGCTTTCAGCATACAAATAAGCCGCAATTTAGATAAATCATCGCTGCTATATATCCGCCTGCCGCCTTCGGTCAACTCCGCCGGAGGCAGCAAACCCTTAGTGTCATAAAACTGAACTGTTCTGACCGACACACCGCAAAGCTTCGCCAGTTCCCCGGTCGAATATTTTGACATAGATTTCACCTCCTTGCCCCAATCTTATATCATTACGCAGCGTTATGAGCAATAGGCTGCGCAAGGGGATTTTTTAAGTCAGGGTTTGATTTTTCCAATCCAAGTTTATTAGAAATTATCAATGGAAAATAGTGGAGTAATTATCATAGCTAATCACCTGTCTTTTTACTTTACTCTATTATATCACATCGAATCAAGTTGGCTCGACGTCTTATAACAAGATTTCTATGACCGCGACAACATTGTGGCTCACAGCTCAAAACTGTTAAAATATAGTCAGAGATAAAACATTGATAGCTTATTTCGCCATTATTTATCTCAACGGCATAGGCGCGGAAATCGACCGTGTCGCCGTAATGCAGCGTTTCGGGAATACCTTCAAATATTATGTAATGGGTAATC
>DOZQ01000003.1:0-1059 GCA_003517915.1 Oscillospiraceae bacterium
GCCAGCATTCACGCGGGTCACCGCAGCAGCTATGTCGTTGATAACAACGGTAAGATCTGGACTTGGGGCGATAATGAATTTTACGGCTTCGGTATGGTGACGGATTATTACGCTGCCGACTATTGCCGTGTTCCCATCTGGAGCAAAAAGGCTGTACAGTCCCCCACCATCACGGGTAATGGTGACCAGAATGTTTCGGGTAATCAGCTGAGCTTCCTGCATCCGCAGGTTTCCGGCAGTGCAAGTGACCCGATGACTCACCCGGAATATAGAAAACAGACCTTTGCCACCGGCTTCTGGAATGAGAAGGGTATTGGAATTGACCCGCAGTACGCAGAAGTTCCCATGCCTTATGCCCAGAAGATCGTTACGTTCTGCTCCTCTTATGTGGTGCTGGATGCCGATGGAAACCTGTGGACTTGGAGCTATGATTCTATTGGAACCATCTGCTGGGGCACTGAGCCCATGCAGGAGCCGCTGCCCAGCCATGCGAAGTGGAAGGATTCCGGACTTTGGGATCTCTTTATCTACGAGCCGGCTTTGATGCGCGGCGCTGGCAAATATGTGGAGCAAGCAAAGGTCATCACTGGCAATTGGAACAATCTGATCAACGGTGTTGCCACAGTGACAAACAATACTTACTCGGGCGACTTTAGCAGTAATCCTGTTGTGGAGACCGGCGTTCGCTATTCATTGGATGATCCGACGCTTGCGTCACCTACGTATATTGCGGGTAGCACGCTTAATTCTCCATTTGATGCTTGGCTTGTAGAGGTTCGCTCCGGTGATCGGTACTATCAGGCCTATATAAAGACTCAGGATGGAACGTATTACTATGGCGAGATAAAGGCGCTGATAACTGCAGGCGGCTAAAGAGAACATAAAAAGAGCTATGTAACAACAATATTAACAGCCGCCGCTTTTGCGGCGGCTGTTAGCAAATTGGGCTGTATATCTTTCCCATAGAAACAATGAATAAAGCAAACTGAAGTGGAAAACGGCACTTTTATGCTATTCCGTTTTATACTAGAATCCTTTCAAAACCGAGGCGGTTTTAGA
>DOZQ01000003.1:1085-5421 GCA_003517915.1 Oscillospiraceae bacterium
AGGTGTGCCAGCAGGCTAAGCCTGCTGACTTGGAAACAAAGTTTTCAAGTGGTTTGGCTATATCATCGTTTGCTTGGTTCGATATTATAGAAAAAAGCCTGCCGAAAAGATGAAGTGCTCTTTCGGCAGGCTTTTTAATTTGAGAGTGTCAGGCATGAGTAAAAGCATTTTGAGTGTCTGATGGGGTATTCCCAAATGCATATCCCACTAAAATCTCAGTGTAATCTTTTTATCATCGGTTAGCCTTGAGGGCAGCGAACCGCTTTATGTTCTTTCGTTTCGTGCGGGAAATAAATTTACTCTCCGCATAGATCAGCCATGTCCACTTCGTCTTGAGGGACCATAGCAAAATCTTCATGTAAAAGGAACGTGGTTTTGCCTTTTGGGCTGCCATAATGGCATAATCGGTTCGGATCATCTCTTTGATTTCAGCTTTTTTCTCTCTTGCACTCAAGGTACATTGTTTATTAGTGATGTTTTCGATACAGCCGATCAGCCGTTCAATATAACGGCGGGAAAGAAATTCTTCTATTTCGGGGGAGCCCTGATGCCAATATCGGTAGAGTTCTTCCAACCACTCGCGCTCTTCCTCGCGCTTTTGATACATATCGCTGCGGTAACGGGCGGTCTCAGACTCCGCCCGTTGGCGTATAAAGTGATAATAGGCATTAGGAGACACCGAAACCCGTTCAACATCCCGTACAACACTCAGATTAAAGGGGAAATCATCCCAAAATGTTTCGGGGAAATACAAATTATTATCTTTGATATACTTGGCGTCATACAGCTTATTCCAAGGGGTGTAGAGTAGATTTTTGTCAAACAGGCGGTGTGCATCCCTGCGGAAATGTTCCTGTGTTTTGTAAGTGATTCCCTCAACAGATTGGAGCTGGGTGTATTTCTCATCGTCTGAATCGCCGTAATAGGTGTCAATGTAAAAGCCTGTAACGACCAGCTGCGCTTTGGTTTTTTCCGCTAAGGAAACCAGACCCTCCAGCATTGTCGGTTCCGCCCAGTCGTCCGAATCCAGAAAATAAAAATAGTTGCCCGTAGCCAGACGTATCGCATGATTCCTCGCGCTGGGCGCACCGCTGTTTTCCTTATGGAAAACCTTGATGCGCGTGTCCTTTTGCGCGTATGCGTCACATATTTCTCCGCTTTTGTCCGGCGTTCCGTCGTCTACGATCAGAAATTCAAAATCTCCCATTGTCTGGTTTAAGATACTCTCGATCGCCCTCGCGACATATTTTTCCACTCTGTAAACAGGCATGATAATACTGACTTTAGGCATTTTAAAATCCTCACTTATTTAA
Source organism: Oscillospiraceae bacterium (assembly GCA_003517915.1). Classification (GTDB taxonomy): domain Bacteria; phylum Bacillota; class Clostridia; order Oscillospirales; family Acutalibacteraceae; genus UBA8129. Next base: position 2,399 of record DOZQ01000003.1, read on the forward strand.
ACTCATATGCGGCCGCATCAAGGGCAGACCGGATTACTTTGTCCATATCATAGTATTTGTATTCCGCCAGACGCCCTCCAAAAATCACGTTTCGCTCCGATTGCGCCCTGTTCCAATATTGCTCAAATATTGCTTGGTTATGATCATTATTAATGGGATAGTAGGGCTCCATACCTTTTTCCCATTGCATTGAATATTCCCGAGTCACCACCGTTTTTTTCTGTTTGCCAAACTCAAAGTGCTTATGCTCAATAATACGGGTATAAGGAGTCTCAGGATCGGTATAATTGACGACGGCATTCCCTTGAAAATTATCCAACTCAAGAATCTCTGTCTCAAAACGCAGACTTCGATATTCCAAAGCGCCAAAGCAGAAATCAAAATACTCATCTAGCAGCCCAGTATAGACAATTTTATCCGCCATTGCGGACAATTTTTCCCGGTTGCTGAAATAGTCCGTGTTCAGTTTTACAGACACTCCGTCAAGTAATTTGTCGATCAGCGTCTGGTATCCGCCGACCGGGATACCCTGATAGCGGTCATTAAAATAGTTATTGTCATATACATATCTGACAGGAAGGCGCTTGATGATAAACGCCGGAAGCTCGGTGCAGCTTTTTCCCCATTGCTTTTGAGTATAGCTTTTGATAAGTTTTTCATAGATATCAACGCCGACCAGACTGATTGCCTGTTCCTCCAGATTGGCAGGCTCGCCGCTGACGGATTTTCGCTGATTTTCGATCATGGCACGTGCCTGTGCAGGCGTTGTGATGTTCCACATTTTACTGAAGGTGTTCATATTAAAGGGAAGATTGTAGATCGTTCCTTTATAATTTGCTACCGGCGCGTTGATATAGCCGTTAAACTCTACAAGGTCATTGACAAAATCCCACACCTCACGGTCGCTTGTGTGGAAGATATGGGCGCCGTATTTATGAACGTTGATCCCCTCGACAGTCTCGCAATAAACGTTGCCGCCGGCATGAGACCGCTTTTCGACCACCAGACAGCGCTTTCCGGATTGCTTCGCCCGATATGCAAAAACACTGCCGAACAGACCTGACCCGACAATCAAATAATCGTATTCTTTTGTCATGACTTTTTTCACAAACTCCTTTTCGTTATATTTTATCCATAGAACACACGTATAAAATACAAGTCCAGCTATGATTGATTTTTCATGACGCTGCACTCGAAATAAATCTTTTTATTAAAGTAATCAGTATAACATCCAATCTATGGAATGTCAATAAACTTAGTCGTTGGGGAGTGGACAAATGCGTCTTTATAGACAATCCACAAAGCCAAGAGAGCAATCACGGTATTTGTGGATTTTTTTAGGGATTTGACTAGTTGTTAATAATCGGTATTCTGTATTCGTTTGGTGCAATAAAAGTGCAATTGCAGAATGTCAAAGAAGACATTGAGTATTTTTATATATTTATTATATCACAAAAGACGCTGCTTGTCCAATCCCCTGAAGGCATGGCAGAAAAGCATGGGAAAGTTTGGTTTGTGTATGAGATGTTAATATGTGGTTTGACGGGAATAAATGTACTTCTATTTGATCTTCTACCGCTTTAATGTGCGTATATGTTCGTTTCATAGCATTGTTCCCTAATATAGTTTATTATCCTGCATCAGGGAGTTTTTGTCTATTGTCCGTTTTTACTATCGCGCTTCAGATGCCATAAATAAAGCGGTTCAAAAAAGGTATATCAAACTTAATAAATGATTGCGGATGCAGGCTGTATGCAGTATAATAAATAAATATTAGAGTGTATGTTTCGTTTACATAAACGAGTACGTATGAGTAAGGGGTCGGTGGATTGTCGGAGCGCAGTAATAAAGCCTGTCTTGTCCTCACCGAGCGGGACACAGAGATACAAAGGGAATACGCAGCCAAGGTGGCGGAGCTTCTTTTTTCCCGAGGACTGTCCTCCCCCAATGCTTTTGTGCGCACCTACGGCTGTCAGCAAAACGTAAGTGATTCCGAGCGCATAAAGGGCCTTTTGGCAATGGCGGGCTATGGAATTACCGACAGCCTTGATCAGGCGGATCTGGTTCTTTACAACACCTGCGCGGTCAGGGAGCACGCCGAGGACAGGGTATACGGCAATGTAGGCAAGCTCAAGGAATATAAAAACGGGCGTCCCGGCGCGATAGTAGCCTTATGCGGCTGTATGATGCAGCAGGAGCATGTCGCCGCGAGAATCAAAAAAAGCTTTCCGCATGTTGATCTGGTTTTCGGCACCCATGTCATCCACCGCTTGCCGGAGCTTTTATATAAGCTTCTCATCACGAATGAGAGAGTCTTTGAGATGAAGGAAGAGCCCAGCGGCGTTATAGCCGAGGGGCAGCCTGTCAGCAGGGACGGCGGCTCCAAGGGCTTTTTGCCGGTGATGTACGGCTGCGACAATTTTTGCAGCTACTGCGTCGTGCCGCTGGTTCGCGGCAGAGAGCGCAGCCGCGCACCTCAGGAGATCGAAAAAGAGTTTGCGGATATGCTCGGACAGGGCTATAAAGATATAACACTGCTCGGGCAGAATGTCAACAGCTACGGCAAAGGTATGTCTCATGGGGTTGATTTTGCCGCTTTGCTGCGGCGGTTGAACGAACAGCCCGGGGAATTCCGCATCAGGTTCATGACCTCTCACCCAAAGGACTGTACTCCGGCGCTTATCGCCGCTATAAGAGACTGTGAAAAGGTGTGCAAGCATATTCACCTGCCGTTTCAGGCAGGCAGCGATAAAATTTTAAAGGCGATGAACCGGGGATATATAAAAGCCGGATATCTGGCGCTTGCCGAAGAGATAAAGCAAAATATTCCCGGAATCAGCCTGACCAGCGATGTGATCGTCGGTTTTCCCGGCGAATCGTATGAGGATTTCGGGCAGACCATTTCGCTGGTAAGGCAGGTGGGGTTTTCTTCACTGTACACCTTTATTTTTAGCTCCCGGGTAGGGACAAGGGCGGCGGAGCTGCCCGACCCCGTTTCCAAAGAGGAAAAATCCCGCTGGTTT
>DOZQ01000209.1 GCA_003517915.1 Oscillospiraceae bacterium
GCGACGATCAAGCATCCGTTTTTGATCAGCAGCCTCGCCCCTTCGTCGAGCAATTCGTTCTGCGTGGCGCAGGGCAGAGCGATATCGCACGGAACCGACCAAATTAGCCCGCCTTCATAGTATTGTGCCTTTTTGCGGTATTCGAGATACTCGCAAATGCGGCCCCTGCGCCGAAGCTTGATTTCTTTTATAGCTTCGAGGTCTATACCCTCAGGATCGTATATATAGCCGTTGGAATCGCTCATCGCTACGACCTTCGCGCCGAATTGAGCTGCCTTTTCCGCCGCGAAAATAGCTACGTTCCCGCTGCCGGATATAACGGCGGCTTTGTTTTCCAGATTCGTACCCAGTGCACCGAGCATATTTTCGGCAAAGTACACCAGCCCGTAGCCCGTAGCCTCAGTGCGCGCAAGCGAGCCGCCGTAGGCGAGCCCCTTGCCGGTAAACGCGCCCTCATACAAGCCCGTCAGGCGCTTGTATTGTCCATATAGATATCCGACCTCGCGCCCGCCCACGCCGATATCCCCGGCGGGAATGTCCATATCCGCGCCGATATGGCGGAACATCTCGCAAATAAAGCTTTGGCAGAAGGCCATGACTTCCCGGTCCGACTTGCCCTTCGGGTCAAAATCCGCGCCGCCCTTAGCTCCGCCTATGGGCAGGCCCGTAAGCGAATTCTTGAATATTTGCTCGAAGCCCAGGAATTTGACGATACTCAAATTGACGCTCGGATGAAAGCGCAGTCCGCCTTTATACGGGCCAAGCGCGCTGTTGAACTGCACCCGGTAGCCTTTGTTTACCCGCACCTTTCCGGCGTCGTCCACCCACGGAACCCGGAACATAAGCACACGCTCCGGCTCACAGAGCCTTTCAAGAATACCCGCCTTCTCATATTCGGGGTGCGCGTCCACAAACGGCTGCAGTGAGTTAAGTATTTCGGTCATTGCCTGATGGAATTCCGGCTCGTTAGGATTCCGCTTTTTTACCTTCTCAAGAACCTTCATCGTATAAGACATACTATTCTCCTCCTGTCATATAGCAAATTGCTCTAAAACAAAAAAAGTGCTCACCGGCACACTGGCTAAAACCAATATGCCGATAAACACCTTTGTTTATAAAACTAATATATCATATTTGGATTCGGCTGTCAATGAAAAATTTTGTATTTTTCAGGAAAAAGCAGTTTCCCGGCTGAAAATCTGCGGAGAGTTAAGGATTCCGCTACCTACAAAGATCAACATTTCAGATAAAACAAGGTACTACGACGCGGGGCGTACAGGAATACCGCTCCCCATCAGGAATTCCTTCAACTCACGCACCGTATAATTCTGCTTCATTCTGGGAGAATACAGCATGCTGCTTATAATCGCCGCCTGAGTTTCGGTTCCGGTAAAAAGCGCCTTAAGATGCTCGGGCGTTCCTGCTCCGCCTGAGGCGATAAGCGGAACCGAGACATTTTTTTCGGCCAGCTTCATAAGTGCAAGATCATAGCCAGAGAGGGTGCCGTCGTTGTCGATGCTGTTCAGGCAGATTTCTCCCGCGCCCAGCTCCTGCCCGCGCTTTATCCACTCTATGGCGTCCATGCCGGTCGCGAGCCTCGCCCCGTCTATATACACCTCATATCCGCTCGGCGTTTTGCCGGTGCGTTTCACCTGGGTGGAGAGCACGACGCACTGCGAGCCGAAAGCCTTCGCGCCGTCCGAGATAATTTTGGGATTTCTCACCGCCATGGAATCCACGCTGATTTTTTCGGCTCCCGCTTTGAGCGCTTCATACATATCGCTGAGGTTTTTTATGCCGCCGCCCACCGTAAACGGGATGAAAACGCGGCGGGCAACCTTTTTTACAGTTTCAATATCGATGCCGCGTTTTTCGGCGCTTGCCGTAACGTCGTAAAAAATCAGCTCGTCTATTCCGGTGTCATACATGGCCGCCGCCAGGCTCTCGGCAGGGGCGACGTCTATGTTATCCTGAAATTTCAGCGCTTTTGTCACCCTGCCGTCTATAATATCAAAGCAGGCAATCAGTCTTTTGGTCAGCATGGATTCCCCTCCATTTTAGAGCAATCGTATTTATCATAGGTTATAAGGAAAATCAAATTGCTCTAAAAGATTTATTTTAAAGTCGTCTTTCTCGTCGCTTTAGGCGGCAACCGAAAGACAGGACACATAGCAAATTAATATTTATTGTTTTTGCGGTATATACCATATATTTTATTAATTTGCTATGAGACTGAGAAAGCCGCTCAGCAGCGAAAGTCCGGCTTCGCCGCTTTTTTCGGCGTGAAACTGCATTCCGAAAATATTGTCCCTGCATACGGCCGCCGCAAACCGCCCGCCGTAATCCGCCTCACCCCACAGGTCGCCGGTTTCGGCGGGCACCGCGTAATAGGAGTTGACAAAATAAAAATATTCGTCCCGCACGGCGCAGGGTGCGCGTTTCACAAACCGAACCAGATTCCAGCCCATTTGAGGCACCCGGATTTTCGCACTGTCGAATTTGACCACGCGGCCTTTCATCCAGCCAAGACAGCCGGTATCCTCCTCCTCGCTGTGTTCAAACAGAATCTGCATCCCAACGCAAATCCCCAGAAAAAAAGCTCTCTTTTGCAGCACGGCTTTTTCGAGCGGTTCCATAAGCCCCATTTCAAAGAGTGAGCGCATGGTCGCCTTCGCGCTGCCCACGCCCGGCAGTATGATATGCGAGGCGTTATCCAAATCCCCCGGGGCATAGGCAAA
>DOZQ01000068.1 GCA_003517915.1 Oscillospiraceae bacterium
CTTGTCTCCGGGCTTCGCCGCCAGTCGCAGCGCGGTTATGAGACAGCCGTTTTCGGCATATGCGCTGTGGCGGTAAGCCAGCTCCATCCTATCGGCGGGCAAAAATCCCGGCAGACCCTCGGGGGTGATATGCTCGCAGCTAATAAGAAGCTGCTTCATTTCTCCGCCGTAAGCGCCCGCGTTCATATAGGCGGCGCCGCCCGCGCTGCCGGGAATGCCCCAGGCAAATTCCAGACCGCTTATACCGTTCTTCAGCGCAAAGCGGCACAGGGAGGAAAGTGAAACGCCCGCGACGCAGCGAATCATCCCGTCCTGAAAGCGGGGAGGTTCGGTTCCCGTAAGGCGCAGCACCGCGCCGCTCAGACCCTCGTCGGCCACCAAAAGATTCGAGCCCCTGCCCAAAATAAGCCGGGGGATGCCGGTCTCGTGACATTGCCGCAGCAAAGTCCCCAATGCGGCCGCGTCGCCGGATTCAATAAAGACCCTCGCGGGTCCGCCGATTTTAAAGCTGGTATGCAGGCGCATGGGTTCGTTTTCCAGGACTTTGCAGCCAAGCTGTTTGGCTGATTTTATAAGCTCTCGCAAAGCTGTCATAGATTCCTCCAGCGGCCATTAAATCTTAAGTATGTGACCGCGATGCGGGCACATGCACAATAATATTATTGATTTATACCAAATCCCATTCCTCAGAGGTTTTTTTGGGATCGGGCAGGGCTTCGGCCATACCCAGCCTTTTAAGCAGCTCGTGCGCCGCGTTATATCCCATTTTCTTTTGGCGGTTGTTCATTGCCGCGACTTCAATTATAACGGCCAAATTCCGTCCGGGCTTAACGGGAATGGTGACCGAGGGTATGGTAAGCCCCAAAATGGTGGTCATTTCATCCTCAAGGCCCATGCGGTCATAGACCTTGGCAGAATCCCATATCTCCAAATTAGCGATCATATCGATTTTTTCGGTCAGCTTTACCGAGCGCATGCCGAAAATTTCGCGGGCGTTGATTATGCCGATACCGCGAAGCTCGATAAAATGGCGGATGTTTTCGGGAGCCGAGCCTACAAGGGTTTTTGAAGACACTCTTCTTATTTCCACGGCGTCATCGGCGATAAGGCGGTGGCCGCGTTTAATCAGCTCAATGGCAGTTTCGCTCTTGCCCACGCCGCTTTCACCCAGCAGTAAAATCCCCTCGCCGTAAACCTCCACAAGCACGCCGTGGCGGGGGATGCGCGGGGCGAGCTGCACATTCAAAAAGGATATGAGCGCCGCCATAAAGTTTGAGGTAGAATCGGCCGTACGCAAAACCGGCACGGCAAACTTTTTTGCGGCGGCTAAAAACTGAATGGGGATTTCAAGGCGGTGCGCGACTATCACCGCCGGAGGGGACTGCTCAAACAGCGCGTTGACACGTTCGGTCTGCTCTTTTTCGGTAAACCCGTAAAGAAAGCTGTTTTCGCTTTTGCCAAAAATTTGAATGCGTTTTTTATCAAAGTAGTGGTAAAATCCGCTTAGCTGCAATCCGGGACGGTTGATATCCGCGCTGGAGACGTAAATTCCGGCGGGGTCCTCCGGCATATGAATTGATTCAAGCGAAAATTCATCGATTATTTTTTGTAAAGGCACCGAAAAAGGGATACTCAAAGCCCAGCACTCCTTGTATACAATATTACCGTATTATTATATAATGCCTAGGCGTCAAATGCAATGCTTCCAAAAATTTAACTTTATTTTTACGTGAGTTCGTATTATAATGATTCGTAATCAATTGATAATTATTTATCATATAGCAAATTAATAAAACATAGGGTATGTACTACAGAGACAATAAATATTAATTTGCATATGTGTCATGTCTTTCAGTTGCCGCATACAAAGCGCCGAGCGCCCTAGCCTGAAAAAAGACTTTCGGCGAGAAAGACGACTTAAAAATTATTGTTTTAGAGCAATTTGATTATTCCTTGTTATCTATAATAAATTAAATTGCTCTAAATTGACAAAATTCCGCCGGTAAGGGGAAGTGCGAAAAATGCCAAACGGCGCTGAAATCATGATAGAATGCCTTAAAAATGAAGGGGTAGAGGTTGTTTTCGGTTATCCGGGAGCGGCTATCTGCCCGTTTTACGATGAATTGCCCGGCTCCGGGATAAAGCATGTGCTGGTCAGGCACGAGCAGCATGCCGCGCATGCCGCGAGCGGTTACGCCAGAAGCGGAGGCAAGCCGGGTGTATGCGTCGCGACCTCCGGCCCGGGAGCCACGAATCTTATAACCGGCATTGCCACAGCCTATATGGATTCGGTACCGATGGTAGCCATAACTGGTCAGGTGAGCAGTGATCTTTTGGGGCGAGACGTCTTTCAGGAGGTGGATATCACCGGCGCGTGCGAGCCGTTTACCAAGCACAGCTATCTTGTCAGGGACGCGCGTGAGCTTTGCCGCGTGTTTAAAGAAGCCTTTCACATCGCGGGCACGGGACGCCCCGGCCCGGTGCTTATTGATATTCCAATAGATATTCAAAAGCAGCAGACAGACTCTTTTTCTTATCCCGAAAAAGCGGATATAATCGGATATAAACCGAATGTCGGAGGGCACGCTATACAAATAAAAAAAGCCGTGCAGGCTATAAACGCGGCTCAGCGCCCGGTGATCTGCGCGGGCGGCGGAGTATTTTCCGCCGGGGGCGAAAGCCGTCTTGCCCGCTTTGCCGAAAAGCTTCAAATACCAATAGTCTCGACCATGATGGGTATAGGAGTATTGCCGTCGGCGAATCCGCTTAATTTGGGTATGATGGGCTCTCACGGGGTGGCTTCGGCGAACATGGCGGTTCGAAGGGCCGATCTGCTGATTTTGTGCGGCGCTCGGGTGGGCGACCGCGCCGTGGCCTCGCCGGAGCAGGTGGAAAAACGCACGAAGATAATCCACATAGATATTGACCCGGCGGAAATCGGCAAAAATATCGGCGCCGACATCCCGATTGTCGGGGATATAAGAAAGGTGCTAGGCCGTCTGCTTGAGCAGACCGAGGCGCATTGGCCCAGAGCCTGGTCGCGCGAGATAGCCGAGCTTAAAAAGCCGCCGTCTGCGGCACAGAAGCCGGGCTTCATAGAGCCGCGCTACTTTATGCGAACTTTGTCGGAGCTTATGCGGGATGACTGTATTTTGACCGCCGACGTGGGACAGAACCAAATCTGGTCAGCCAATAACTTTGAAATAAAAAACAGCCGGCTGCTCACCTCCTGCGGGCTTGGCACCATGGGATATTCGCTGCCCGCAGCAATAGGGGCGCAAAGCGCGAATCCCGAAAAACAGGTTTGCTGTGTTTTGGGCGACGGTTCGTTCCAGATGAATTTTATGGAGCTTGCCACCGCGGTTCAAAACAGTCTGCCTGTTAAAATAGTGGTCATGCGCAACACAAAGCTGGGCATGGTGAACGAACTGCAGCGCAATCTTTACGGCTGCCGTGAAAGCGGCGTGGATCTTACCGGCAGCCCCGATTTTATAAAGCTGGCCGCCGCCTACGGAATACCGGCCGAAGAAATTTCGGAAAATGCCGCCGCGCCGCAGGCGATAAAAAGGATGCTGGAAACCGGCGGGCCTTATATATTGCAGTGCGCGGTCAACCCGGACGAGACGTCGTTTAATTAGGGGGAGATTTGTTCGAATCGGGGTGAATGCTATGATAGTCCCGCACAGAAAACCAATAAGAAGAAACCGGAATATTGGAACAGCTAAATCAGGCTATAAAAAACAAAGTGATTTTGACATTCCAATCCAAAACCATAAGCCTTTTTATGAAAACATAGATATTGAAGAGCAGTGCCAAAGGGAAATCAACGGCCAAGTGTTTAGGTTTATAGTTGAAAAATTAAATCGAGGTTATATACATGTCTGCGGTGTTGATGAAATTTGCAAAGTCTTAAGCTATTGTCCCCGTGAGGATTTAAACGGGCTTGCCTTAATTATCCTGCGGCAGCCCAAGAAAAAAGAAGAGATATTTCGTTCTTGCTGGGGCAGGTTTATACAGGAATTTTATTATCAGGCGGAGCGGCGGCCCGCAATAATCCTTGAGGCGGTTAATATAGATAATGATATTAAAATGAAAACCGCCGGCATTTCCCCGTTTTTTCAAAAGGAAATAGAGAAGCTGCGGCTTGAAGGGCATGAGATCAAGCAAAATAATGGGATAATTACTATTAAAAAATCTATGCAATCAGTTAAGCAAACCCAATTATACAGAACCTTACTGCATGAAGTCGGACATTATGTTTTTTCTAAAAGAAATTCTGAAAACACCGGTTATGAGGAAAAAGAAACATTTGCGAACAACTATCGCGAAGAATATAAGAAATATGATAGTCAATAATCTTTATCTATAATAAATAAGTCCTTTCGTGAGGAGGAACGAATATGCGGCATACAATATCCGTGCTGGTGGAAAACCGGTCTGGTGTTCTTTCAAAGGTGGCCGGGCTGTTTTCAAGGCGTGGCTTCAATATCGATTCTTTGGCG
>DOZQ01000013.1:0-1458 GCA_003517915.1 Oscillospiraceae bacterium
GAAGGCGCTGTTGTCAGAGATTCCATAATTATGCCGGGGGCGACGGTCAAAAAAGGCGCCATAGTCCAATACGCCATTGTCGCGGAGGATTCGGTAATAGGGGAAAACGCGATGGTCGGAGCCAGGCCTGAGGATGTGGAAAACAAGGACGACTGGGGTGTGACGGTCATAGGCGCGGGGGTTAAAATAGGCGCGAACGCGGTCGTCCCGCCGAAAGCGATGATTTCCGAAAATCTGCCGGAGGTGAAGGACAATGAGATGTAACGATGTGCTGGGCGTCATATTTTCAAATTCGCACGATATACTCATAAGGGAGCTTACCGACATACGCACCATGGGCTCTGTCCCTATAGGCGGGCGATACAGAATGATCGATTTTCCGCTTTCTAACATGGTAAACTCCGGCATCAAGAAGGTCGGCGTTATCACTAAGAGCAATTACTCCTCTTTGATGGATCATCTTGGGAGCGGCAAGCCGTGGGATTTAGCGCGTAAGCGCGGCGGGCTTTCACTGCTGCCGCCCTACGGGCATGTAGGTACCGGAATCTATAAGGACAGAATCGACGCGCTGCAGGGAGCTATGCAGTTTTTAATCCATTCGAGCGAAAAATATGTGCTGCTTTCAGACGCGGACGTAATATATAATTTCAGCTTTGAGGATCTTTTAGACAAACATATTGACAACGGCGCGGATATCACGACCGTCTATAAATACGGCAGGGAGCCGAACGGGCAGGACGACACAATGGTATATGAGCTGGATGGGAACTCGAGGGTCACCTCGCTGAGGGTTTGTCCCGGCGCCGAGGAGAACTGTAATTTCGGGCTGGATATATTTTTGATGGAAAAAGAGTTTCTCATCCATATGATCAACGAAGCGGTGAGCATGAACAAAACCAGCTTCGTGCGGGATCTTTTGCAGAGCAACCTCACGAATATGCGTATATTTGGCTATGAAGCGGCCGGTTATTCGGCTATTATTGACAGCATGCAATCCTATTTTCAGGCGAATATGGAGCTGCTTAGCGCGGATGTGCGTGCGGAGCTGTTTGACAAGGAACGCCCAATTTACACCAAAATAAGGGATGAAGTACCCGCGAAATACGGGCTTGGCTCGCACGTCGTAAATTCGCTCGTGGCGGACGGCTGTATAATCGACGGCAGGGTGGAAAACTGCGTACTGTTCCGCGGGGTAAAAATAGGCAGGGATTCGGCCGTTTCCAACAGCGTTATAATGCAGTCCACAAATATCGGAACCGAATGCAAGCTGGATCATGTTATTTCGGATAAAAACGCGCGCATAAAGGACGGGAGAACCCTTATGGGTTTTTCTTCCTATCCGGTATTCATAAGAAAGAACAGTGTGGTATAAGCGATTATAAGGAGTGACATTGGGATGAAAGTGCTGTTTGTAACCAGCGAGGCGCAGCCGTTTGCCGCCTCGGGAGGCCTTGGAGA
>DOZQ01000013.1:1476-2519 GCA_003517915.1 Oscillospiraceae bacterium
GTCATGCCGCTTTATGAGGATATTCCTGCGAAAATGCGCGCCGAGATGCAGTTCGTGACCAGCTTTTCGGTGCCGGTCGCGTGGCGGCGTCAATACTGCGGCGTATTTGAGGCCCGTCATAACGGGGTTATCTATTATCTGCTTGACAATCAATATTATTTTAAGCGCAGCGGACTTTACGGCCATTACGACGATGCCGAGCGCTTCGCGTTTTTGTCCAGAGCGGCGCTTGAAATGCTGCGGTATATTGATTTTAAGCCGGATATAATCCACTCGAACGATTGGCAGACCGCGCTTTTGCCGGTGTACCACAGCCTGTTTTATGCCGGCGGCGAGCTTTACCGCGATATCAAAACCGTCTTTACCATCCACAATATCCAATACCAGGGCAAATACGGGCTTGAGCTGCTTGAGGACGTAATCGGTGTGCCGGTGTCTCAGCGCAGGGTGGTGGAGTTTGACGATTGCGTGAATTTCATGAAGGGCGCGATAGAGTGCGCGAATATGGTTACCACCGTCAGTCCGACCTACGCGAAGGAAATATTAAACCCTTGGTTTTCCCACGGGCTCGATCCGATACTTGCGGAGCGTTCGTTTAAGCTCAGGGGCATTGTCAACGGTATTGACACTGAAATGTACAATCCCGAAACCGACCCGGCCTTGGCTGTGAATTACAGCGTGGATGAGTTTACCGGCAAAAAGGCGAACAAAAGCGATTTGCAAAAGGCCTTGGGCTTGCCCGAGCGCGAGGATGCCCCGCTTGTGGGCATGGTGACCCGCTTGGTTGCGCACAAGGGTATGGATCTGCTGAAATACGCGCTTGAGGAAATTTTGGCCGGGGATGTGCAGATTGTGCTGCTGGGCTCGGGCGACTACGAGTACGAAGACTTTTTCGGCAGAATAAGCGCGAAATATCCGAGTAAGTTCAAGTTCCGCGTCGGCTTTATTCCCGAGCTGGCACATAAGATTTATGCCGGCGCGGATATTTTTCTCATGCCCTCAAAAAGCGAGCCGTGCGGCCTTTCTCAGATGGTGGCGCTGCG
>DOZQ01000256.1 GCA_003517915.1 Oscillospiraceae bacterium
GACGCAGAGCCGATAATTTGTGAGGCAATCACGGTTATCGGCTCTTTTATTATCTGAACGGAAAAGGAGGTGACTACCAAAATGGCAAAAGAAAATATCGCATATTTAGGCGACGCAATAAAATCCGCCCGCAAATCTATAGGCATGCCATCCTCAGCGCGGGAGGCGTTGACCTGCGAANNCGAAATTTGCTGTTCATCAAAAGAAGTTAATTGGCAAGGTGGCGGCTCATTCGTTTACTGTGAACTGGCAAAACACAATCAATCCTTTATTGATGAGATTGAGGCGGTTGAGGATGGAGCTGCATTGGCAGATATTTATGACCGGATAGTAAAATCTGGCTTTATCAGCCACAAGGTAAATCCTGCGGATATAGACCTTGACTGTGCAGATTTCAAAGAGCTTTCGCTTGATGACAAAAAGCGTTTCTTAATGGAGCTGCTTGATAAAAACCTCCTGTATGTAAACTACTGCGATATCGATGATAAGGAGTTTGCAATCAGTGACGAGGATAAAGCATTTACTCGCAGTTTTTATAATGAGGGATAACCCAGATGGCTTTTCTATACGAAAAAATTGACACATTATGTGAAGCTGGCGTCGGAGCTGAGCTTCCAAAATATATACCGGATAACTTGAATCCAAACTTTGAGTTGCGCCCATATCAAGAAAAAGCGTTTGTGAATTACATTACATACTTTGAAAGCAAAATAAGGCAAAAGCCCACACAGGTTCTTTTTCACATGGCAACGGGAAGTGGAAAAGCGCTCATTATGGCGGGGCTAATGCTGTATTTGTACAAGCAGGGATACCGTAACTTCCTTTTCTTTGTGAACCTGTCAAACATCGTAAAAAGGACAGAGGAAAACTTCACGAATGAAACTTCAACAAAGTTTCTTTTCGCCGATGAGATAGTGCTTGACGGTGAGCGCATAGAAGTACAGAAAGTCACCAATTTCCAATATGCTGACCCGAACAAAATAAACATATGCTTCTCCACTACGCAAGGGTTACATATGGATATGTGGATGGCAAAAGAAAACGGTATGTCTTTTGATGATTTTGACAATCAGAAGGTAGTGCTGATTTCAGATGAAGCGCATCACTTGAATGTAGACACAAGAAAGAAGATGAGTGCCGAAGAATCCGAAAGCTATCATTCATGGGAGCAAACCGTTCAAAATATCTTCTCACGAAATGTGGAAAACGTATTGTTGGAGTTTACCGCTACCTGTGACCTCGAAAATCAAGCTATTAGAGCCGCATATGAAAACAGAATAGTATTTGACTATCCGCTTCAAAAGTTTTATCAGGACAAATACTCAAAGGACATTTTAACCATGTGTTCGGATTTGCCCCTGATGGACAGGACTTTTCAGGCATTGGTCTTAAGTCAATATAGATTGAAAGTGTTTCAGGATAATCGGCTATCTATCAAGCCCGTTATCTTATTTAAAGCCGCAAAAATAGCTGATAGTAAGGACTTTATGAAACAATTTATCGAAGAAGTCCAGAAGCTGAACGGTGCGCAATTACACAAACTCTCTGCTTCGACAAGCAACTTTACAATACGTAAAGCGTTTGACTATTTTTCAGCACATGGTATATCACTGGATGATCTGGCTCAGGAGCTTGGGGAGGATTTCTCTGCACCGATAACCCATCTCAGCCATCAGGCGGTCAAAATCTTTGAGAGTGTAGGATTGGCTGTTTGCTTCGTCCACCGCCTGCCGTGCTACATTATCTCTGGTAGGCAGTCCGTTCTTCTCTGCTTGGTAGAGAGCATAAGGCTTCTTTCTGCCGTTTGGCTTATCAATAACAGACAATGAATACGCACGGCAAAGCTCATCGGAACGGCTGCGTAACAGCCGCAGATTTGCCTTGTTGTCGTGGTAGTGCTTGCCGTCCATAAAGGAAACGGAGTTTACGACAAAGTGGTTGTGCAGACATTTGGTATTGAGGTGGGTGGCAACGATGACCTGAAACCGTTCGCCCCACATCTGCTCGGCAAGTTTTACCCCAAGCTCGTGCGCCTGCTCCGGCGTGACCTCGCTCTCCATAAAACTCTGGTAGCCGTGATAGCAGACGATTTTGCTCCGGTCGTTAAACTGCACTTTGGATATCATCATTTCCTGTCTGGCGGTGGCGGGGTCGCAGTTCACACCGGACACAAAAAACTGTTTCTCTGTTTTGGCGTCGTTGGTGGCGTATTTCATCACGTCACCCAGAGCCTGCAAGTCGGCTTCGGTGTATTTCGGGTTGACGCTCTTTTCCGGGTTTTCGGCATAGTCAATCGGGTGGTCGAGCCTGCCACGCACATCCCAGATTTCGCAGACCGCCATTACAGTACCCTTTGCGGAAGCAGATACCTTTTCCGAATATCAATCTGAAACTCGTGCCACTTCCGTGCTTCATCCTTTATCATCGGGATATCGACAAAATCAAGAGCGTTCGCTTTGACTGCAAGCTGATTGATACGGTTGCCGATAGCCGACAGCTCCCGCATTATTCTATAAAACTCCGGGTCGGGTTTTTCCGTGAGGCGATAACCCTTTATCATTTCCCGCAGGAAGGCTTCTTTGGAACGACCCGATTTCCTGACGAGAGTATAGAGCTGTTCCGCTTCTTCCTCGGTCAAGCGGAACAGTATTTGCACATTGCGATTTCGCACATTCTGACATCTCCTTTCTGCACGGGGTATTAGGGGTTGCCCCTACCGTTATCTTCACCTATATCGAGATTTATTAATTCAGATNNTATTAATTCAATAATGCTTGAATCAACACCTAATATTTCAGCGAGTGCTTCATACATCGCATCTTCTGGATTAAAATTAAAACTCATTTTCATCGCACTCCTTTTTCTTTAAATTTACATAGTTCAAATACAAAATGCAGCATAGAGCGGCACGGTCTTTTTCCCATCCTCAAACCCGAAGTTCTTTGCGGAAAGCTTGATTGCGTATGCGGGTTTATAGGTTTCCATATATACTTTAAGGCTCTTGGCTCTGGTGTTGTCGGCTGATTTTACCTCAATGGGGATGAGCTTCCCGTCCCGCTGAATAACAAAATCAATCTCGGCTCCACGCTCGGATTCCCAATAATAAGTCTTGTAGCCGTTGATGGAAAGCTGAACCTCCACATAGTTTTCAGCCATCCCGCCCTTAAAGTCGTTCAATTCCTCTACCATATAGAGAACATCATTCGCCGCTAAGTCCTTTTTAGCGCAGAGCAACCCCAAATCTGAAACATAGATCTTGAAGGCGTCAATATCCCGATAGTTCTCAAGCGGCTTCTTGATTTGCTCCACCTTATAGACCTGTGAGACGATGCCCGATAAGGTCAGCCACTCGATAGCGTTCTCAAACTCGGAAGCCCGACCGCCTTTTTTTATCAACTTATACTGAAAGCGGGTATTCTTCCTTGAAAGCTGTACGGTGAGATTGTCATAAGCAAGCCTTGTTTTTTTGATTTCATTGAGATTGTTATACTTGCTCATATCATTGAGATAGCTCGCTAAGATGGTGTCCTGCGTATGGCGGACAAGGATATAGTCTTTCGTTTCGGCAAACTGCGTTACGCACTCCGGCATACCGCCAACTACAAGATACTGGCGATAGAGCTGCATCGCCGCATCGTGCAGGGCGGAGGGCATCGGGGTATCGGTGTTAAAACATTCTTTTATCCTCTCGACCAGAGCGTCTTCGCCCAAAGCAAGCATAAATTCCTCAATATCCATCGGGCGCAGGGTTTGTATATCCACTTTGCCGACAGGGAAAGAGAATTTCGTTCTGCTCACCGCAACGCCAAGCAAACTGCCCGCTACGATAATATGATAGTCGGGAGCATCCTCACAGAAATATTTCAGTGAAGTAAGCGCCCTTTCGCAAAGCTGCACCTCATCAAAGACAATCAGCGTTTTTTCTCTGACGATTGTCTGCCCTGCAATATGCGATAAAATGGGTATCAGATAACCGGGACTGATGTTTTCCGCAAAGGTTTCATTCAGCTTCGGACTGGTTTCAAAGTTGAAATAGGCTACATTTTCATAGTGGGTGCGCCCGAACTCCAAGATGGAGTAGGTCTTTCCCACCTGCCTTGCCCCCTGCAATATCAACGGCTTGCGGTGGGCGTTCGCCTTCCACGCCTCCAAAAAACCTGTTATTTTTCTATACATAATAACGCCCTCCTTACAAGTGCAATCACAGTATAGCACAATCTCGTGTAAAAATCAATGAACTTTTTTTGCAACTTTAACATTAATATGCACGAATATGCTTTTTGAATCTCCAAGTTTCGACACCATTGCCGCAAAACAGGAACATAGCCGATTGGTTGTTACAGCAATCAGCTATGTAAAGATGACTTATTAGCTACTTACAAATGACACCACTTTATGTTCAGCTTACCTTTATCAACAAGCGCGTGAACATCAGGGACTTTGAACGGTCGATTGAGATTCCCGGCCGGAGCGACGCCTTCAACGATATCCGC
>DOZQ01000168.1:0-851 GCA_003517915.1 Oscillospiraceae bacterium
CGTCTACGAGTTCCCCGAGCGCGGGTTTTTCGCCCGGCGGCTGCTGCGCTTCAACCTGCGCGGCTGCAAAGCCGTCACCTCGGCGAGCCGCGCCATGACGGCACGAACCGCGCTTTTTACCTCACGTCCCGTAGAAACCGTACCGTTTGGGGTGTATATAAAGCGCTTTTGTCCCGCCGACCCAAACGATGCAAAATCCCGTGACACAGTGCGCATAGTGTTTGTCAAGCTGTTTAAGCCGGTCTACGCCCCGCAGGATATGCTAACCGCCTTTTGCCTGCTGAAGGAAACCCTGAGACTCAACCGGCATCCGCTCGCGGATAAAGTCCGGCTGGAGATGTACGGCAGCGGCGAGCTGGAAGCCGCGCTTAAAAAGCAGGCGGCCGCCTGCGAGTTTTCCTCCGACATTACCTTTCACGGATATATTGAAAACAGCCGCCTGCCAGACGCGCTTAGAGCCGGCGATATATTCTGCGCGACCTCAAAGCGGGAAAGCTTCGGCGTCTCGCTTGTGGAGGCTATGGCCTGCGGGCTCCCGGTGGTTTGCAGCGACGCGGACGGCTTTAAGGAAATTGTAACACCTGAGACCGGGATAATTGCGCCGGCGGGAAACCCCATGGCATTTGCATCCGGATTATACCGGCTAACAGACGATGAGACGCTGCGCCGTACACTGGGGCAAAACGGCAGGCACCGCGCGGAAAAGCTCTATGATTTTGAAAAAAACACACTTACGATGCTGCAAATCTATCAAAAAGCCGTAAAAAAGTAAAAATGTCCATAACGAACGGACGCCCTTTCGCATATGCTGGAAAGAAGCGTCCGTTTTTTATATACTAGAACCATTTCAA
>DOZQ01000168.1:943-1438 GCA_003517915.1 Oscillospiraceae bacterium
CTTTGTTTTCAAGTGGTTTGGCTATATTACACAGCTTAGAGTGGTGACAAAAATGAAAACCATTTGCCTGGATGCCGGGCACGGCGGCATTGACAGCGGCGCGTCGGGCAGTGGCGGCGTCTGCGAAAAGGACTGCACTCTGGCGATGGCAATGCACACCGGAGCGGCGCTGCTTGAAAGAGGATTTTATGTTATCTTCACCCGCCGTGAGGATCGCGCTTTGCCGTTTGAAGAGCGCGCCGCTATAGCCAACATGGGCGGCGCAAACGCGTTTTTAAGTCTGCACTGCGGCTCGTCGCCCATGAAGAATCTGGCCGGCGCGCGTATATTCGCGCTGCGTGAGCCGGGCGGCGGGGCGAGATGGGCGGCGCTCATCGGCAGACATATAAAAAAGAACCTCTGCCCGCCTCTCACTCTTCGGGGAGTACAGCTCGGCAGCTTTGCAAGTTTAACCCGGCTCAACATGCCCGCCGTGGCGGTCGAAACCGCCTGTAT
>DOZQ01000168.1:1460-4398 GCA_003517915.1 Oscillospiraceae bacterium
CGCGGCAAAAGCCTTCGCGCAGGCGACCTATGAATATTTTGAGTAGGAGCTACAGGAATAGTCGATGATGGAAAAATCGGGCGATAAGGGTCGCTCGCGCAATCAAACGGGTGGATATGGAATTCTCCCCACACCGTTTTCATTTGATTTTCTATATTACCCGCTCCAGCATTTCTTTAAGCTCGCGTGCCGCCCTACCGATATCATCCGCCGACAAAATCGCAGACACGACCGATATCCCGGCGATTCCGGTGGCCTCAAGCGACGGCAGGGTGGAGACGTTTATTCCGCCGATGGCCACCACGGGAATAGAAACCGCGGAGGTGATTCTTTTCAGCTCCGCGGTCGTAACGACCGATGTGTCGGATTTTGTGCCGGTGCCGAAAACCGTCACTCCCAAATAATCCGCACCGTCCTTCTGGGCTTGCAGCGCCTGCTCCGCGCAGTCCACCGAAACCCCGACTATTTTTCTAAGGCCTACCACCCGCCTGGCCGCCTTGGCCGGCAAATCGCTCTGCCCAACATGCACTCCCGCGGCGTCCGCCGCTGCGGCAATGTCGGCCCGGTCATTGATTATCAGCGGAACGCCGTATTGACTGGTCACCCGCTTTACGCGCGCGGCAATGGCGTAATATTCCGCCGCGCTAATATTCTTTTCGCGCAGCTGCACCATGGTGCATCCGCCTAAAATCGCCTGCTTAACGGCTGACTCAATGCTCGGTGCCCTCATCAGCCGGCGGTCGGTGACCAGATAAAGACGATAATCCAATGTTATGTACCTCCAGTAATCCAGTAATTATGCGGTGGCATCGGTTATTTTCGAACGAAAAACAAAGGTGTCGGTATCCATACGGCTTATCGCGTCCATAAGCGCTATTCGAAAGCTGCCCATGCCCGTCTCGCCGGCTTTAAGCGCCGCAAGCTCTCCCGCTATGCCCATGCAGGCGACCGCCGCCGCCGTGCCGAGCAGCGTGTCTTCGGCAAGCGCCACAAAGCTGCCTATAAGGGAAGAAAGCATGCATCCGGTACCCGTTACCCTTGAAAGCAGGGGGCTGCCGTTTTCAATGCGCAGCGTTCGCGTCCCGTCCGACAGGATGTCGGTCTCGCCCGTGATCGCCACCACGCAGTTCAGCTTCTGCGCGAGCTTGACGGCGGTTTTCATCACGAATTCGGGATCGGCCGCCAAATCGTTCTCCGCGACGTCCACCCCTCTGGAATAGGTGCGGAATCCGGCCATAAACCTTATTTCAGAAAGATTGCCGCGCAGTACGCGCAGCCTTATCCGCTGCAATATCATGTCCGCCGTGCGGTTGCGCTGTTCCGACGCGCCGGCTCCCACCGGATCGAACACCACCGGGATACCCCGCTCGTTCGCCGCTTCGCCGGCCTCAATCATCACCGGGATGGTAATCTGGTTTAAGGTGCCCATGTTAAGTACAAGCGACGAGGCTATTTTGGCAAGACCCACCGCGTCCTCTACATCCTCCGACATAACGGGCGACGCGCCCGCCGCAAGCGTCACGTTCGCGCAGTCGTTCACCGCCACGCTGTTCGCGATTTGCAGTACGAGCGGACGGTATCTGCGAACCCTTTTCATGAGTCCGGTCATATATTCCATCGCTTTAGTCATATTTAAGCCCCTTTTCCAAACCGTATTGATAAAGCCTGTAAAAATGGTTCGTAGGCCCGTTGCCCTTGCCTATATCCGGCGCGTGGGCAATGGCGTCGGTCACATATTTTTTCGCCTGCCGCACGGCAATCGGCAGCGCGAGGCCAAGCGCCAGATTCGCCGCTATGGCCGAAGAATAAGTACAGCCGGTACCGTGGGTGTTTTTCGTATCTATGCGCTTTTCGGTAAAATGAAAAAACTCCTGCCCGTCATAAAGCACGTCAACAGCATCGCCTTCTATATGGCCTCCCTTGACGAGCACATTTTCGCAGCCCATATTCCGTATTCTTTCGGCGGCCTTTTCCATGCCGCTGACGTCGGTAATCGCAAGGCCGGATATGCGCTGCGCCTCATGGATATTAGGCGTAAGCAGCCCCGCGTAGGGAAGAATCTCTTTTATTAGTGTGTCCATAGCGCCGGGAGCCATCAGCGGACTGCCGTTTTTCGCCAGCATAACCGGGTCGACCACCACATTCCGGGGCATATAACGCCAAAGCCTCCCCGCTGCGGCCTTCATACAGGCCGAGGAGGACAGCATGCCTATTTTAACGGCGTCGACCTCGATATCGGTAAATACGGCGTCTATCTGCTTTTCGACCATATAGGGCGTCACGTCCAGCAGATCCAGCACCGTGCTGGTGTTTTCCGCCACCACCGACACAATTACGCTCATGCCGAATACGCCGTGGGCGGCAAAGGTTTTCAGGTCGGCTTGTATCCCGGCGCCGCCGCTTGAGTCCGACCCCGCTATCGTCAGTACTTTTTTCATTTCAGGTGCTCTCCCTTCATTCTATGCGCAAAACGCCGAATCTAGAGCAATACTCAAAAATTCAAGCATTTATTATTAAATAATTGTCAACCGTCTAGCAAAAACCCGGTCACGGTATTCGAGATTAAAAAGCCTTTTGGAGTAAGCCTTATTCCCTGTTCGTCAAAGCTCAAAAGCCCGGAGCCTGACAGGGCTTCGGCCCTTTTTTTTATCTCACCGGGAAACGGGGAGTCAAACCGCCGCTCATATTCCGCGAATATTATTCCCTCGCACAGCCGCAGCCGCAGCATGAGGTATTCGCGGGTATCACCGCCCGCGCCGTCATCTTTTTTGTCGGGGGAGCGGAGATAGCCGCGCAGATCCCGCTCGTAATAAAAGCGCTGCCCGCCCAGAAATGAATGGGCCGACGGGCCGAAGCCAAGATATTCCCGCGCGTTCCAGTATTTCAGGTTGTGGCGGCTCTCAAAACCCTTATGCGCAAAGTTGGAGATTTCATACTG
>DOZQ01000168.1:4418-8030 GCA_003517915.1 Oscillospiraceae bacterium
TCGTCCGGCAGCGAGAGACTGTCTTTTCGGTCAAAAAAACGGGTGCCCGGCTCGATTTTTAACAGATACGCCGACACATGCCGCGCGCCCGACTGCCGACAGAATTCCGCCGACCGCCTTATACTTTCTTCGGTCTGGCCTTTAAGCCCCAGCATTATATCCAGCGATATGTTGTCAAACCCGGCGGATTTAGCTGCCTTTATTACACGGGCGGCGCTGTCCGGAGAGTGCTCTCTGCCCAAGAACCGCAGCTCGTCTTCATCCGCCGACTGCAAGCCGACCGAAAGCCGGGTTATGCCCGCCGAGCGGTAAGCGCGCAGAGAGCTTTCATCCGCGCTTTCGGGATTAAGCTCAAGGGTTATTTCCGCGTTTTCATCGAGTATAAAAGTCTGCCGAACCGCTTCCACTAACCTATCAATCTGCCCGGGGGTCAAAAGCGAGGGGGTTCCGCCGCCGAAATACAGCGTGCCCGCCGTTATGCCTTCGCCCTTAAAGGCGGTTATCTCACGCTCCAGCCGCGAGACATACTCCTCCCTTAGTTCCGGAGAACCCGGCAGGGAATAAAAATCGCAGTAGGGGCATTTGCCCCGGCAAAACGGAACGTGGACGTAAATGCCGATGCCGGTCATTCGTCCAGCTTCAAAACCGACATGAACGCCTCCTGCGGCACGTCCACCGAGCCTAGCTTGCGCATGCGCTTTTTGCCCTCTTTTTGCTTTTCGAGCAGCTTTTTCTTGCGGGTAATATCGCCGCCATAGCATTTGGCCAATACGTCCTTGCGCAGCGCCTTGACCGTTTCCCGGGCAATTATCTTGCCGCCGACCGCGACTTGCACAGGTATCTCAAACATCTGCCGGGGGATGTTGTCCTTAAGCTTTTCGGCAATGCGTCTGGCTCTGGCGTAGGCGTTGTCGGTGTGCACAATGAACGACAGCGCGTCGACCATATCCCCGCTGAGCAGCACATCCAGCTTGACAAGGCTGGATTTCATATAGCCGCTTATCTCATAGTCATAAGACGCGTATCCCTTTGTGCGGGATTTAAGCGCGTCGAAAAAATCATAGACGATTTCGGCAAGCGGCAGACTGTAATGAATGTCTACCCGGGTTTCGGTGACATATTCCATATTGTCAAAAATACCGCGCCGCTGCTGGCACAGCTCCATTATATTGCCGACATATTCGCTGGGCGAAAAGATATGCACGTCGGCCATGGGCTCTTCGCAGGACTGTATCTGCGACGGGTCGGGATAATTGGTCGGGTTGTCGATTTCTATCTGCTCACCGCCCGTCATATTCAGCCGGTAAACGACGCTTGGAGCGGTAGTTATAAGATCGAGGTCATATTCCCGCTCGAGCCGCTCCTGAATTATTTCCATATGCAAAAGCCCCAAAAACCCGCAGCGGAAACCAAATCCAAGCGCCACCGAGGTTTCAGGCTCAAAGATAAGCGAGGCGTCGTTTAACTGCAGCCGCTCAAGCGCTTCGCGCAGATCGGGGTAATCCGCGCCGTCGGCCGGATAAATGCCGCAGAATACCACAGGCTTTACCTGCCTGTAGCCGGGCAGCGGTTCTTTCGCAGGAGCCTCCGCCGAGGTTATGGTGTCGCCCACCCGCGCGTCTCCGACCGTTTTTATCGCCGCTGCGATATAGCCGACCTCACCGGCCTGCAGTTCATCGCACGGTTCCATGGTCATGGCACGCTTGCGGCCCAGCTCGACTATGAGATATTCGGCGCCGGTTGCCATCATGCGCACGGTTGTGCCGGTTTTGACCGTACCCTCGGTCACCCTGAAATAGACTATAACGCCTTTATAGGGATCATAATAAGAATCAAATATAAGCGCTCTGAGCGGCGCGGCTTTATCCCCCTTAGGGGCAGGGATATCATGAACTATGCGCTCTAGCACCTCCGGGATGTTTATGTCGTTTTTTGCCGATATTCTCGGGGCGTCCTTTGCCGGTATGCCGATAACATCCTCGATTTCGGCGGCGGCGGCGTCCGGGTCGGCTGAAATGAGATCAATTTTATTTATAACCGGCAGAATCTCCAAATCGTGGTCCACCGCCAGATAGGTGTTGGCTAAGGTCTGCGCCTCAATCCCCTGCGACGCGTCGACGACCAGCACCGCGCCCTCACACGCGGCCAGCGAACGGGAGACTTCATAGTTGAAATCGACATGTCCCGGCGTGTCTATGAGATTGAGCTCATAGCGGTTGCCGTCGGCCGCGTCGTAATACAGCGTCACCGCGTGCGCCTTTATGGTTATGCCGCGCTCACGCTCCAAATCCATGCTGTCGAGCAGCTGATCCTCCATATCCCGCATGGCCACCGACTGCGTATGCTCAAGCAGACGGTCGGCCAGGGTAGATTTACCGTGGTCGATATGCGCGATAATGCAAAAATTCCTTATATGCTCCCTGTTCACAGACAACAAAATCACTCCCGATGTAGAATCATATTATTATACCATGTCCTAAAAGGATGAGCAAATAATATTTCCGTATCGAGTCTTTTTTCGCATTGACTTTCCAATGGACATACCTTAAAATTAAATAATTAAACCTTTTGAACCGGGGGATGAGAGAATATGCTTGAAAACACACAGAAAACCATGGAAAAGATCGTAGCGCTCGCCAAGGGCCGCGGCTTTGTTTATGCCGGATCGGAAATCTACGGCGGACTGTCGAACTCGTGGGATTACGGCCCGCTGGGAGTCGAGATGAAAAACAACATCAAACGCGCCTGGCTTAAAAAATTCGTGCAGGAAAGCCCGTATAACGTCGGGCTGGACTCGGCTATCCTTATGAACCCGCAGGTTTGGGTGGCCTCTGGCCACGTCGGTGGATTTTCCGACCCGCTTATGGACTGCAAAGAATGCAAAACCCGTCACCGCGCCGATCATCTTATAGAAGCGTCGGGGGTAAATCCCGCCGGGTGGGATTTTGAAACGATGCAGAAATACATTGCCGATAACGGCATTGTCTGCCCCGACTGCGGCGCCGCCAACTTTACCGACATACGCAACTTCAACCTGATGTTCAAAACCTTTCAGGGCGTGACCGAGGACGCGAAAAGCGAGATTTATCTGCGCCCCGAAACCGCCCAGGGGATTTTTGTCAACTTCGTTAACATCCAGCGCACCACCCGCAAAAAAGTCCCGTTCGGGGTCGCGCAGGTGGGCAAGAGCTTCCGCAACGAGATAACCCCCGGCAATTTCATCTACCGCATAAGGGAATTCGAGCAGATGGAGCTGGAATTCTTCTGCGAACCCGGCACCGACCTCGAGTGGTTTAAATATTGGAAGGATTTTTGTCATAACTGGCTTTTGAATTTGGGTATCCGGGACAATAATCTC
Organism: Oscillospiraceae bacterium; assembly: GCA_003517915.1. Classification (GTDB taxonomy): domain Bacteria; phylum Bacillota; class Clostridia; order Oscillospirales; family Acutalibacteraceae; genus UBA8129. The sequence continues at coordinate 7,777 of DOZQ01000168.1, forward strand.
AAGCTGCGCGATCATACCGCGAAGGAGCTTTCGCATTATTCCAACGCTACGACCGATATCGAGTTCCTCTTCCCTTTCGGCTGGGGCGAGCTTTGGGGCATAGCCGACCGCACCGACTTCGATTTAAAACAGCATATGGAGCACGCCGGCAAATCGCTGGATTATTTTGATCCGGTATCAAACAAGCGTTATATCCCCTATGTAATAGAGCCGTCGCTGGGCGTCGACCGGGTTCTGCTCGCGTTTTTGTGCGA
>DOZQ01000168.1:8040-9590 GCA_003517915.1 Oscillospiraceae bacterium
CATCCGGCGCTGGCTCCGTTTAAGGCGGCGGTGCTGCCGCTTTCCAAAAAGCTCGCGGAGGAGGCCGGAGAGGTGGCGAACAGCCTGCGCTCACTGTTTATGGTGGACTATGACGACACCGGCTCTATAGGCAAGCGTTACCGCCGGCAGGATGAAATAGGCACGCCGTTTTGCGTCACCTACGATTTTGAATCGAAAGAGGATGGGGCGGTCACGGTACGCGACCGCGACAGCATGACCCAGGAAAGAGTGAAGATAGCCGGGCTGGCGGCTTATTTGGCGGAAAAAACCGCGTACTGATATGAAAAGAGCCGCCTTACTGCTGATATCCGCGATTTTGCTGCTTATGATGAAGGGAACCCCCGACTTTCCCCAAATGCAAATAGGCGGCAAGATTTATCCCTTTCCGCACATCGACGCGCTGAACGTCGACAACACCTATCCGGGTGAAATTAGTCTGGAGCTGAAAGACGCAAAGGATTACGATAAATTCGTGCGGGAACTGGAGCTAAGCGGCTGGAGAAAGATTTCTGAGTGGGATAACAGCTGGGAGGATTACTCCGGTTTTGCGGATTACTTCGGGGCATTTTTTATAAAAGGCGATATGGGCCTTAGCGCTGACTACTCTTTTGTCGGAGGCTACTCCCCTTCTATTCAAATCAATTTAATAAATGACCGTATCTGCATGTCGGCTGAAGAAGAATGGAAAAAATCCGAGGCGAAAATGCTCATTGAGGCGCATACGGGCAAAAAGCTTATCGCTATTTTTACAAATGACCCGCATGGAGCGTTCGGGCAGATGGACATTACCTCTTATTCGGTTGTTTGGGACAACCATTATGAAGCATATTATCCGTGGCATTTTTTGATTTATGAGAATCAGTTATTTGAAATGGAACAGTCCGACATAGGGAGTGATCACGCGGTCTTTGACGTCGATCGGGACGGGGAGCCGGAGCTTTTGGCAATAGTTGATGCCGGACGTTATGCAGGCGTGTTTAAAGATAACGGCATACAGTTTTACGCGTATAAGCTCGCGGACGACCCCGAAAACCCCGGTAAAAAAACGCTGAAAAGAGCCTATTACAGCCATTGGGATCATCCGAGAATGAACGATGGGAGCGGCTACTGGTGGTTTTACGGCTTTGATACCTCCGACCCTGACGGCGTCAGGCTGTATGAAGGCAGATATGTGGCCGGCGAGCTTGCCAAGACAAAGGATTTGGGGAAGATACGGCTGGACGGGGAAAGGCTCGAGACAGAGTTTTTTCACTGACACAATCTATGATCCTATTTATGACGGGGAATGATGCTCTGTCTTATCTGAATTTTCCAACACGAAAATAAAATCGCCGGGAGAATTTTCTAAACTCTCCCGGCGGTTTTTTCAGCTTTTATTGTGTTACTCCGGCAACTACAAAAGAACCGCGGATTTTTTCAAGAAGAAATTCATCTGTTCCTGATGTGACACTGTTTGGATCAAGTTCGTAAAAGTCGTATTCCACGCTAAAGCGATGTAACCCGTCTTCCTGTGCCAAATATTTTAAATC
>DOZQ01000070.1 GCA_003517915.1 Oscillospiraceae bacterium
AAGCGCGGCGGCAAAAAAGCAGTACGCCGAGCGGGATATGCGGGACGCCTTCGCGGGCAGCCGGGTTTTAAAGCTCAAACTTCTGGGATGGTATGACTGTGATCCGGGCGATGGCGCGAAGCTTTATGACAGTCTTGTGGGCAACAGCGCGGACGACGTGATTGTCAGGGTGAGATATATCTGGAGTGGTGACGGAACCTTCACCGAGCTGGAGCTTTGGCCGCGCGCCGACCTGCGCACGGCATAATCATGATACCGGAGGGAAATTTATGTGGCTTTCAAAGAATTTGACGGAGACAAAAAATGGTCCGGCGCTTAAAATCGGCGTGGTCACGGCGGGCGGTGAAAACCCGGTTGTCTCGTGCGACGGGGAATACTCAAAATTTTTAGTTGCGGGGCCGGAGGGCTCCCGCTACACTCCAAAGGCTGGGGACAGGGTGCTTATGGCCGAGGCGGACGGACAGGCGGTTTGCCTGGGTTCACTTGCCGAACCGGGAACGGAGTCGGGCGGCGGGACTGTGCACGAAGATCCTTTGTCTGAATACATTCGGATTTTACCGTCCGGCGGGGTTGAGATAGGCCCCGAAAACAGCGCGGGGCTGGCCATACATCCCTCTGGGGAGATTTCGGCGGGGAAAATACGCGTAGCCGCCGACGGAACCATTCTTGCGGATGAGGGCGAGCTGAAAATCGGCGGGCCGGGCGGCATAATCCTGCGGGCGTCAGGGGAGATAAGCATGGGCGGCATAACGGTGAGCGTAGGCGGAGAGGTTGCCGCGTCCTCAGCGGAGCTGACCCTGCGCTCGGCGTCGGGGGCGTCGGTTTCGCTGAAAGCCGACGGTACGGTAACGCTGGGCGGTGTGGTTATAGGCACCGACCGCACGGTGCGCGCAGACGGATTTTTGCGCAATTAACAATTAATACGATTTGTTATAAAGGAGCGTGAAGCGTGGACATAAAACTTAAAGACGGGGACTTTGACCGGGACGAGCGGGGGCTGCCGGTCTCTATAACCGGCAATGAGGAGCTTTTGCAGCGGTGTCTCATACGGCTGAGCGTGCCGCGCGGCAGATTTATTTTAAACGGCGATTTGGGCAGTGAGATTAAATCCCTATTGAAAGCAAAGCCGGCGGAGCTTGACGCGAGGGCGTATCAACTGGTGGCCGGAGCGCTTGAGCCGGTAAAAGAGGTGAGGGTCGAGAGTGTCGAGACGCGGCGGGATATGGCGGGACATCTGGATATTACGGTTTATCTCGGCCTGCGCGGCACGCGGGAAACGCTGAATATAACAGTATAAAGGAGTGAATTACATGCCCGGCTATGAAGAAATACTAGACGAAATGAAACAGGCCTACCGGGAAAAAACCGGAAGTGAGCCCGCCGACGATTCGGATGTGGGTATAAGAATGCAGGTACTGGCATCCCAGTTGCTAGCGCTGCACACCAGAGCGGACTGGCTGGGGCGGCAGATGTTCGCGCTCAGCGCCGAGGGGGAATATCTCGATATGCACGCGGGGCAGCACGGAACCGCGCGCAAATCGGCGGTACGCTCCGCCGGGGAGCTTAGCTTTTATATGGACGAGCCGGTCTGGTATGACGTGGAGATTCCCGAGGGGACGGTGTGCGTGACCGGCGGGATAAATCCGCTGCGTTTTGTCACAGGACATGCGGAGGTAATCCCCGCGGGGGAAACCCGGTGCGCGGCGGTGGCGCTCTCGGAGGAGGGCGGCGCCTACAACGCGGCGGCGGGAACGATTGTGTTTATAGTAAATCCCCCGCAGGTTTTTTTAAAGGTGACAAACGACGCTCCCTTTTCGGGCGGCACCGACGCCGAAAGCGACGAAGAGTTAAGAGCGCGGCTGAGCGGACTGCTCAGCCGAAGCTCGAACGGCACAAATCCGGTGTTTTATGAAAACGCGGCGCTGGAACATGACGGCGTGGATTCGGCCGCAGCGGTTCCAAGAGCCAGGGGCAGGGGTACAGTAGATCTTTATCTGGCCTCGCAGGGCGGGCCGGCGTCGGCGGAGGTAATAGCGTCGGTGGGGGACGAGCTGCAAAGCAAAAAAGAAATAAACGTAGACCTTGAGGTAAAACCCGCCGCGTCACAAAGTCTGACCGCCGAGATCATGGTGCGGCCTGCCGAGGGCTTTACGCTCGAGGAGCTTTCTCCTATTATAAAACAGGCGGTGGGGGGATATATAAAAGACCTTAAAATAGGTCAGGATATCCTCCTTGCGGAAATAGGCGGCAGAATCTATAACATAGAGGGGGTGGCGAATTACCGCGTCGTCAGTCCCGCGGACGACGTAATCGTGCCGCCGCATTATATTGTGCGCTGTCAGGATGTGACGGTGCGGAGCTTTTGAGGTGACGGGAAATGAACAGTCTTGAAAATATGTATACGCTGCTGAAACCTACAGGGCTTTACCGGCTGGACGGTGAATCGCTGGTTTCACACGAGCTGTCGGCATACGCGGCGGCGCTGGACTTTATGGAGCGAAGGCTTGGCGAGATGCTTGAAGCCTGCTTTATCGCGACCGCCGGAACGGCCGGGCTGGAGAGCTTTGAAAAGCTGTTCGGGCTAAGGGGTCATGGGACACTCGCTTATGATGACCGCAGAAATATGCTGCTCAGCATGTATGCCTTGCCGGGCGAGGACAGCACAAAGCAGGGTATAACCGACGCCCTGAGGGGAATAGGTCTGTATGCTGATATTGAGGAAAACCCGGCGGAGGAACGGCTTTATATTGCCTGCCATGAATATCACGGCAGGTTTATAAACCACAATATGCTGGCGCTCAGGGCGGAAAGTGTGCTTCCCGCCCATTTGGCCGCGACGCTGAGCTTTGACTTTTTTACATGGGATATGGCCGAGGGATATGAGCTTAGCTTTGACGGATGGGATTATCCGGATTATACCTTTGATCAGCTTGAAAACCTGGGGAACAGAATTATTGAGATTGAGTAAGGAGAGTTGCGAAATGTCAAGCAGCAGTAAAACCGCGAATTTAAAGCTTAATATCTGGAGCGGAACCGATAAACCAAAGCGTGAGGATTTCAACAGCGACAATCAAAAGACCGAGGAGGCGTTTAACTCCTTGGAAAAAATCCGATCGGGGAGCTATGTCGGTGACGGTCAGGCGAGCCGTGTGATTAATTTTGGATTTCAGCCGTCCGCGGTATTTGTGGCGGCAGTGGGTGCTCCGGGGGTGGAAACGCGGCCGGACGGCGGAGTTATCCTGCGCTCTGGTGTGGCCTCTGCCGGTACACAGGGCTTCGGCGTGGAGGTGACTGCCTCGGGCTTTCGCGTGTTCGCCGACAGTCATCAGGGCCAGACGCCCGCCGTCTCGGAGCTTAACGCGCCGTCGGTCTCGTATTTTTACATCGCGTATAAATAGAATTGCGGTATACTGACAGAACAAACCCGCGCTTGTCACTTCGACTTAAAATGACAGGCGCGGGTTATCATGTAAAATTCGGTTCTATGTTTTGTCAATTTGATGCAGTGTAAAATGTGTAAAAATTGATTTTATTATATTGAATTCCAATTGCCGCTGTTATATAATTGATTCTACCGAGATGAAGGGGAGAATTGTTATGCCGGACATCAATATATTTAAATTTGACCTATCAGCAATAAAATATGAATTTGACATCGGCGGGAAATTTGTTTCAAAAGAGATAAAGTCATATGAATATCTCGATTATTCAAAGCATGTAACCCTCTACCCCGACGGGCGAGGAATTATTATCCACACCTATGAAATTTTGACAAAAGACAAATGCGGCTGTTCGGAGATTTTCAGAAAACTGGATCTCAGCGACGCGGCCAAAGCATTTAAATTCCCGCGTTTAGAAAAACTTAAAAGCACAGATTTGAAAAATCGTTTTACCCATGACGGATTTTGGTATGAATCAGACAATAATTTCATTACCTCCGCAGAAGAAAGGTATTGGAGTGACAGTAATTTTCACGAAGAGGACAAAAGCCTTGACACAGACAAGCATCTGAGATGGGTATATAAGGTTAACACGGGTAAGATAGAAAACGGCAAAACATATAAGTTTAACGATTTTTTCAGTTTTAAGGACATGTTTCCCATAACCGGCGGAGTTGTTGACAAAGCGAAGCTGCCGTATGAGCCATATGAATTCAGTTCTTGCTGTACATATAACTGCAAAGTGAAAAATATGACATATATAATATCCTTTGAGCGGGACATAAAAGCGTCGTCTCTCACGTGTGAATATACGGCGAACGGTTTATCATACCCTAAAACGATTGAAACGGAAAAGGAAAATAATTATATTTATCAGAAATATATTGCTAAATATAAAAATTTAAGATATAATAATAACATTAAAATCTCTTGGGACATCCAAGAGTGAACCTGAATATAATTTAATGAGGTGGTTTTTCATGAAAGATAAATCAGGTGGGAGATAAATATGGTTTATTAACTATATTTTATTGATTTGCTATTATATAAAAGCGGGAACGGACATGTCCGTTCCCGCTTTTTTGCATATAAATTTGTTACATCGTGTAGATGTCCTCGTCCCTCATCAGTTGGATATTAGCTTTTTTTAGCTCGTCTATCGCTTTGGTGTTATCCTCCACGCGAAGGATTACAAACGCGGTGTCTTTTTTCGGGTTGACAAACGCGTACATGTATTCTATGCCTATGCCCGCGTCTGAGAGTATACGCACCGCGCCGGCCAGCCCGCCCGGATGGTCGGGAACCGCAACCGCGATTACCTCGGTGAGGGAAACGGTCATCGCCTCTTCTTTAAGCGCCGCGAGCGCCTGCTCGGGTTTGTTGACAATCAGCCGCAAAATGCCATAGTCGGTGGTGTCCGCAATTGACAGCGCGCGGATATCCACACTGTTTTTGGCCAGCGTCTCGGTGATTTCCGCCAGTCTGCCCTGTTTATTTTCCACAAAAATCGAAAGCTGCTTCATTATCATCAACCTCGCCTCCTTGATTCTAATTTTATTATATCACACCAAACCATTTTATGGATTTAAATTTTACGCAAATCTATTACGCGCTTTGCCTTGCCCTGTGAACGCTCAATGGATTTAGGCTCGACAAATTTTACTCCCGCCGTGACATTAAGCACCGACTGCAGCGCGGATGCCATTTTACGCTCGGTCATTTCAATCCGGCGCACCTCGTCCGAGAACATTTCGGGAGTGGTTTCCACCTGAACCTCCATGCGGTCGAGATTATTTTCCCTGGTGACCACTATCTGATAGTTCGGGCTCATGCCAAGCTCGAGTAAAACATGCTCTATCTGCGACGGGAAGACGTTGACTCCCCTTATAATCAGCATGTCGTCGGTACGTCCTCTGGGCCGCGCCATCTTGACATGGGTGCGCCCGCAAGCGCAGGTGCCGCGCGTAAGGGCGCATATATCCCTGGTGCGGTAACGCATGAGCGGCATGGCTTCCTTGCCGATGCAGGTGAATACCAATTCACCGAACTCACCGTCCGGCAGAACCTCGCCGGTTTCGGGATTTATGATTTCGGGATAAAAATAGTCCTCGCAGACATGCATTCCGGTCTGCTCACTGCACTCATATGAAACGCCCGGCCCCGCCACCTCCGACAGGCCGTAGATGTCATATGCCTTTATGTTAAGGCTTTCTTCAATTTCACGGCGCATATTCTCACTCCATGCCTCCGCGCCGAAGATACCGGCGCGCAGCGGCAGCTTGCTTGTATCAATGCCCATATCGCGGCAGGTTTCACCAATGAGCATCGCGTAAGACGGGGTGCAGCAAAGAATGTCCGAGCCGAAATCCTGTAAAATCTGAATCTGGCGTTTTGTGTTGCCGCTCGACACCGGAATAGCGGTTGCGCCAAGCTTTTCAGCGCCGTAATGCAGCCCGAGCCCGCCGGTAAACAGGCCGTAGCCGTAGGAGACATGCACGGTATCCTCCTTGGTGCCGCCCGCCGCGACAATCGCACGGGCCGCGCCGTCCGCCCAGACATCCAGATCATTCTGGGTATAGCCCACGACGGTCGGCTTGCCTGTCGTACCGGAGGACGCGTGTATGCGCACCAGATCACCTTTTTTTCTGGCAAACAAACCGAAGGGATAATTGTCCCTTAAATCGTCCTTGACGGTAAACGGGAGCTTCACAATATCCTCCACCGTCATGATATCGCCCGGAGTAAGACCCATGGCGTCCATCTTTTCGCGGTAAAACGGCAGATTTTCGTAACAGTTCATAACAAGCATGCGCAGCCGGTAAGACTGCAGCGCATGCAGCGCGTCCCGTGACGCGCATTCAATTTCAGGCCTGAAATATTTTTGGCCCATGCTAAACCGCCTCCTTTTTACTTTCTATTGCTCATATCCCATCCGGAACGCCTTCAGATTAAGCTCCAAAAACCTTTCCGGCACGGTCTCGTTTACAGACTGCTCCCATACTTCCAGCGGAATGTCGGTGCCGGTGGCCAAAATCCCCATAAGCACCACGTTCACCGCCTTGACCGAGCCCGCCTCTTTCGCGAGTGACAGCGCGTCGGTCACGGTCAGATCAATATTTTTGCCCGCCAGCTTCTCTATGATGCCTTCGGGATATTCCGAAGCACCCGTAATAACCGGCATTGGATCAATTTTTCCGGTATTGACAATGATCCTGCCGCCTTTTTTGAGGTATGAGAGCCATCTCGCCGCCTCAAGCGGCTCAAACGCCAGCATAATATCCGCGCCGCCCCGCTCTATTATCGGGGATGCAACCTCTTTTCCGGCTCTGACATAGGTGACCACCGAACCGCCGCGCTGAGACATGCCGTGCACCTCGCTGACCTTTATATCATAGCCCGAGGAGATAAGTGCGTTGCCGAGCAGTCGGCTCGCAAGCAGAGTGCCCTGACCGCCGACTCCGACAATAATCACATTCAGCTCTTTTTTCACTGCGCGTCACCTCTCTTTATAGCGCCGAATTTGCACATCTGTACACACACGCCGCAGCCAACGCACTGCGCCGGGTCGATCACGGCCTTTTTGTCTTTTATGCTGATGGCGGGGCAGCCTATGCGCATACAGGCTTTGCAGCCGGTGCAGGCTTCCTTGTCAGCGTGAAGGGGCGGCGCGTGCTTTACGGATTTAAGCAGCGCGCAGGGGCGCCGGACTATAATAACCGACGGTTCTTTCGCCGCCAGCTCCTCTTTCACCGCTTTTTCGGTTTCTGAAAGCTGTGCCGGGTCGACCACGCGCACCCTTGGAATTCCGCAGGCCTTGCAAAGTGCCTCGAGGTTTACGGCGGCGGTTGGGTCGCCGTGGATATCATATCCCGTGGTGGGGTTTTGCTGGTGCCCGGTCATGCCGGTTATGGAATTGTCAAGGATTAAAACTGTCGATACCCCGCGGTTGTAAGCGATGTCGATAAGCCCGGTAACGCCCGAGTGGATAAATGTTGAGTCACCGATTACCGCGACCGCTCCGGCCGCGAATTCATCGCCTCTGGCCTTGTTCATGCCGTGCAGCATGGATACCGACGCGCCCATGCATACACAAGCGTCAAGCGCGCCAAGCGGCGGCAGCGCTCCAAGGGTGTAACAGCCGATATCACCGCTGACAGTTAGCTTTAATTTTTTCAGCACATAAAATATCCCTCTGTGGGGGCAACCCGGGCACAGCACCGGAGGTCTGCCGGGTAAATCTTCACCGAACTGTTCGGTTTCGTTTATCTTCCCTAGAATTTTTTCGGCTACAATCCGCTGTGACAGCTCACCCAAATTCCCGAATAATTCCTTTCCGATGACATTCACGCCGTTCGCCTTGCAGTGGGCTTCAATAATCCCATCCAGCTCCTCGACAACATAAACCGTCTCAAAGCGCGCCGCGAACTCCCGGATTTTTTTCACCGGCAGCGGATTTATCATATCCAGCTTCAAATAGCAGGCGTTCTCTCCCAGCGCCTCTTTGGCGTACTGATAGGAAACACCTGAGGTGATGATTCCGATTTTCGCGTTTTCGTTTCCCATAACGCGGTTAATCTGTGCATTGCTTTCCGCCCATTCGGTGAGGGCTTTCATCCTCTGCTCCACCACCGCGTGGCGTTTTATCGCCATCGCGGGCATCATGACATATTTGCCGGGGTCTTTTTTATATTCCTTCACAGGGACATCTACCCGCTCACCGGTTTGAACCAGGCTGCGCGAATGAGAAACGCGGGTGGAAAGGCGGATTATAACCGGGGTGTCATACTGCTCTGAAAGCGTGTAAGCGAGCAGGGCAAAATCCCTGCATTCCTGCGAATCGGAAGGCTCAAGCATGGGCAGCTTGGCGGCTATCGCGTGATGGCGCGAATCCTGCTCGTTCTGGGAGGAGTGCATGCCCGGGTCGTCGGCCACCGCGATAACCATCCCGCCGTTTATGCCGGTGTAGGACGCCGTATACAAAGGATCGGCCGCGACGTTCAGTCCCACATGCTTCATTCCGCAAAAGGAGCGGGCTCCCGCTATCGCGGCACCTATGGCCACCTCGGCGGCGACCTTTTCGTTCGGCGCCCATTCGGCGTAGATTTCTTTATACTCGGCGGCATATTCGGTGATTTCGGTGCTCGGCGTACCCGGATAGCTTGAAACCACCCGGCATCCGGCTTCATAAAGCCCGCGCGCCACCGCCTCGTTTCCCAGCAACAATTTTTTCATCTGTTCTTCTCCTATTTATAGCTTTGCCCGGCACTGCGGGCGATTTTTAATCCGCCGATTGTAGGGGGATTTACCCGCGGAACGACACAGGGGCCGTTCCCTACAAATAGACACTACTTTTTCTCGTTTCAAGAACCTGTTAATATAGCCCGAATTGCTCAGATTTTAAGAGGAATTTTTGTCAGACGAGACGAAAAAACGCCGCTGTGGTGTTCCCACTGCAAGTTTTTACAACAAAGTATGACGGAAATTCCGCTAAAAGATGGGCATTGAGCGGTTATGTTAACGGGTTCTCAGATCCAGCACACGCTGTGCCTTGCCCTGGAACCTTTGCAGGGTTTTCGGCTCGACCAGGCTGACCTTGGCCTCAAGCCCCAAAACGGATTTCAGCCGCGCGCGTACATTGTTTTGCAGCCGTTCAAGCTCCCTGTAGCGCTCGAGCATACTCGAGTCATACAGCTCAATTTTAACCTCGAGCGTGTCGGCATAGCCCTCTCTGCGCACAATAAGCTGATAATGCGGCCCGACCTGATCGACGCCCAGAAGAACGCTTTCCACCTGAGACGGAAAAACGTTGACTCCCCGGATTTTCAGCATATCGTCCGACCGACCCATTATCTTTGCCATGCGCGCGGTGGTTCTGCCGCATTCGCAAGGCTCGGTCGTGATATTGGTAATATCCTTGGTGCGGTAACGCAGCAGCGGAATCGCTTCTTTGGTCAAAGTGGTCGCGACCAGTTCGCCTGTGCTGCCCGGGCTTAAAACCTCAAGGGTTTTGGGGTCTATAGTCTCGCACAAAAAATGATCCTCATTTATATGCAGACCCCGGCGCAGGTGGCATTCACCCGACATGCCCGGGCCGCACAGCTCGGACATACCGTAATTGTCGGTGGCGAACAGACCCCATTCCCGCTCAAGCTCGTCGCGCATTTCGGGCGTGCTGCCCTCTGAGCCGAATAAACCCAGCTCAAGATGATAGTCCGACGCGGGGAAATCCGCCTCGCGCATCGCCTCGGCAAGGTATAAGCCGTAGCTTGGGGTGGCGACTAGGGTATTGGTGCCGAAATCCCGCATATACATAAGCTGGCGTTCGGTGTTGCCGCTCGAGCAGGGGATTATGGACGCGCCGATTTTTTCAAGGCCGTAATGCAGTCCCAGCGCGCCGGTGAACATGCCGTAGCCAAAGGATATCTGCACAACCGTATGCTCGCCCGCGCCGACCCCGAAGGTGAGCCGTGCCACCATCTCGGCCCAGTTTTCAAGGTCGTTTTTGGTGTAGCCCACAACCGTCGGCTTGCCAGTCGTGCCGGAGGACGCGTGTATGCGCGCGATTTTTTTCTGCGGCACCGCAAATAATCCGAACGG
>DOZQ01000073.1 GCA_003517915.1 Oscillospiraceae bacterium
TTCGGGTTCGGCCTTCAAGGTGTAATCCACCGCCGGATTGCCGGTTGTAGACTCGGCCGGAATAGTCAGATCCGCGCTGAGAACGTTGTTTACGTCGTCAATTACACGGCTGTTGCGGGTCGGAGCGGGAGTAGCGTCCCACTGCTCGGGTGTCGGCAGCAGATGAATGTCGCCGTTGGTGGCAACACGCTTGCCCGACTGAATCAGTTCGATGCCCGCGCACTTCTGATCGCCAAAGGTGCGGTCGTATGTAGTGCTGTACATGAACAGGTTGAAGCCGTTTGTCTGCAGATAACCTTCGTCTTCGCTGTTATCGCTGGCAACGCTGGTCTTTTTGACGGTCATCTGATAATTGTTTGCAAAGTCCTGGGTATCTGCCGGCTCGGGCTCGGCTTCTTCGTTCGCGATCATGCTCGCGGCAAGACCCACCGAGATCCACTGCGACTGATAGTTGATAATAGATTCATTCTCGAACCAAAGGAAGCTGAAGTCGTCCATCGACTCGACATAGTCTGGTGAGAAGGTGATGTGTCCGGGCAGAATAGAGCCGGGGATAAAGCCTTGGTCGCCGCGGTTGCTGTTGTAGGGATGCAGGAAGGATTTGGTTCCCACACCGCTCAGCCAAGAGTGATTGTTGGCCGGATGACGACCCAAAATGTAATCCACCACGCGAAGGACATAGGTTTTGAGATTATCAACTTGCGGGAAGTATTTGTACATAATTCCAAGACGCTGGCCTACGCCGATAACGCCTGGACTCCCGCCCCAGCCGGAGCCTGTGGTCCACTGCACGCCGTAAGGGGTGTTGTAGTTGACTGTGGCCGCATAGGCTTCTACCGCCGCCTGCACTCTGTCGCGGTATGCCTGATCCATAAGGTGCATAATGAACATAGAGTTGTATCGGTTGCTCATATTGCCCGACGTCACGATGGAATTCACAAGACCGGTGACTCTTTCTTTAAAGAAATCGTATCTGTCGGTCATTTCGAACTTGTCGGTCGCGAGCATAAGCTGCACAAGCGTGTTCCAGTCGCCGTTCTGAACGTTATTGGTGCCGCGCTCCCTGTCCCAAATAGCGAGAGCCGCGTCCAGGCATTCCTGCGCCAGCTCGGGATAATAATCCTTGAGCAGATAAGCGGCGCCCGCAAAGTTTTGGCTGGTGGTGCCCAGCAGGTTACTGCTAAAGCTTCCGCCGCCGCCGCCCAGCAGCAGATAACGGTCATCCGGCTTGCCGGAATAGACCTTGCCGTCACGCTCAACAATTTCATTTACACCAAGCGACGAGTCGTAGATGTAGCCGTCGGTGTCAGTGGCCGGGTCGCCCAGATGGGTGTACTGACGCAGCGTGCGAAGCTCCATGGTTCCGCCTACGCCGCCGAGCTCGGTATACTGAGCCAAAATTTGCTTGGTGCCGTGGGCAACCTGCTGAACGATATCCGGCACGCCGTCAGGACGGTGCATTTCGGCCACGCCGCCGGTTTCGTCGTTCCATTCCACACTGAGGGTATCATAGCCGTCCATATTGTCGAAGGCTTCGGCCGCGTAAATCAGATCTTCCAGAACCTCGACGTTACGGCTGGTCTGAATGTCAAAGTCACCGGCGTCAAACCATCCGCCCTTGTTAAGTCCTTCAATATGCTGTTCGGACACAATGCCCCTGTCCCTGATGGATGCGGGCATGCTGCCGGGCATGCTCATGCCGTCAAACCAGCCTACGCCAAGCGGGCCTATGCTGGCGTCGTCCATATGCGTGGCGTCATGCCATACACGGTAACCCTCGCGTACTTCCATGTGATCCATCTGAACCGCAAGGAATCCGCTCAGGGCAGTCTGCCATGAATTGTCGTATACGTCCTTGCCGATCGGGAAGACTTCGGATTCCTGCTCCCCGTAGCGAATGAGATACATACCGGTTTTTTGATATTCTGTGAAGGTAAACCGGGCATATTTGAATCTCTGCCATGCGGTGACATCGCCCAGGGCTTTGGTCAAAACCACTTCTTTGGTACCGTCCGCGTGAACCTGAACCAGAGAAGCCTCGGTCGGGAAGCTATTGTCCCATTTGTCAAGCTCCATAACCGCGAATTTTTCCTGCGCGGGGGAATAACCGGCCTGGCTGAAGCCGATTACCGGCTCGCGAACCCAGTCTTCTTTGACTTTGGGATAAATGTTCCATTCCATGATTGTGTCGCCGTTGCTGCCGCTTTTCAGCAGGTTACTGAGCACATACCAGCCGTTCTGGGCGCGGTTGCGTCCGTCAAAAAGCTGAAGCGCACCGGTTTTGGACTCGATGCGGATGTTGTACAGATCGGACTCGGGAGCGAAGGAAAACTCGTGGCCGGTTGCAAAGGGCAGCGGCTGCGCGTTTCCTCTGTCCTCATTCCAGTCCTTTACATACCATGACTGCGAGGGCAGGTTTGGACGCTCGGTTTCTTCCATATCGTCTCTTTGATGCAGCGGGAAGGTTCCGAAGGTATCCAAAACGCCGTCGCCGTCACCGTCCGCCTGGTAGCTCTTGCTCTCATATTTTGAGGGGATGAACTCCAGATTGAAGCGTGCTTTTCCGATAAGATCCGCGGGGATATCCGACTTTAAAACCATTTTCAGCGAGACGCCCCCGTCAATCGGTGCCGTGATCAAATCGTAGCTCAGGGTTCCGTCCGGGCTGCCGCTGAAGGTCATCGGCACGGTAATTGTGTTTGTCGTCGTGTTAAAGTTTTTGGCTCCGGCGGACGGCGCGGGAGTCGCGTCCCACTGCTCGGGCGTGGGCAGCAAATGGAGATCGCCGTTGGTGGCGATGCGGGCACCGTGCAGCGAAAGCTCGATACCTGCCATGTGCTGGTCTCCAAACGTGTTAGAAAAGCCGTTGTTATACATAATAACATTGAATGCATTAGAATTTGCCGTCGTGAGATAACGATTGTTTCCATGGCCGCTTTCACTTATCACCATGGAAAAGGAATCTTCAGCGTTCGCCGTCAGCGCTGCCCCGCCTGGGATAAGCCCCAGGGCTATGGACAAAACCACCGCAACGGACAAAACGGCAGAAAGAATTCTTTTCTTTTTTGACATATTCAGTTACACTTCCTTAACTATATGTTTTTTCAGAAATCAGTGCTTACCTAAATAAGCTCCGTCTGTATATCCGTGCGGATTATTTCGTCACTATAAACGCGTCGATGTCGATGGCATTGCCGCTGGCCAGGAAATACCTGTCGCCGGTAACCCTGATTGTCAGAGTA
>DOZQ01000116.1:0-7281 GCA_003517915.1 Oscillospiraceae bacterium
GTATACTAAGGTGGCAGGTGCGGCCGTGATGGCCGCTGTGTGTGGTAGTGCCTTACCCACATAGGTCTTGCCGGGTGTTACCGCACCTGGCAGACTGCCTGTGTTTTTTTATCGCGGTGTTCCCGCATCTATATATTAGCACATTTTGTCATATGGGTCAAGGGAAAAAGCAAGAATTATGGAATTTTTCTGGAGGTATAATCCAAATCAATTGACAAACAACACTATCTGAGGTAAAATATTGTCGGACGCTGTGCGTCCCGAAGGGCAGTATTGCAAGCGGCTTATGTCGTGAGCGGTTAGCATCATCCCCCAAAGAAAGGGGGTGACGCCGTGGAATATTTAGTAATGCTTTACTTAATCCTGGTTGCTGTAAAAGGCATCCTTGTGGTTATAGAACGCGTTTTAAATAGAAAACGAAAGTAACCGCTCCCCCTCCAAGGTTAGCGGTTACTTTGTAGCTAATAACGGATAGAGGCTGACCGCTCATGCGATACTGCCTTCTGCTATTATATTACAGCAGCTTACGTCGATTGTCAACGGGAAAATATTTTTGTGGAAATGCCTTTCCTTATCCTGAAAAATGTAAAATTGTGTTGAAGCTGCCTTTCGGCCACTGTAAAGCCTTTTTTATTCTGTTTCTCTGTTGTGCCGCACTTGAGGTACTTTATCGCTTTATTTTCCATATCGTGTATTTTACCATCAAAAACGGTGTTTGTTCGCTCACCACTCTTTAAGAAAGCCGTCCCTTAAAATCCTCATACCCGAAGCTTTTAAGCGTCCTGAGGCCCGCCGCTTCGCTGTATAAGCATATGGAGGGCAGTCTCATACCATTGAAGGTGTTGTTCTTAACCATAGTGTAATGCGCCATGTCACAAAAGATAAGCACATCCCCGGGTTTCAGCGGTTCCCTGAACGAATAGTCGCCGATTACATCGCCTGCAAGGCAGGTAGGCCCGCTCAGTCTGTAGGTAAACTGCTGCTTGCCCGGGGAGGCCGCGCCGACAATCTCCGGGCGGTAGGGCATCTCCAGCACATCCGGCATGTGGCAGGCGGCGGAAGTGTCAAGAACCGCTATAGACATGTCGTTTTCAACTGTATCCAGCACTCTCGCGGCCAGATATCCGGCGTTCAGCGCCACCGCCTCGCCCGGCTCAAGATACACCCGCACACCGTATTTGCGGCTGAAACGCGAAACGCAGCTTATGAGCACCGCAATGTCATAATCCTTCCTTGTAATATGATGTCCGCCGCCGAAATTCACCCATTTTACCATGCGCAGATACGGCTCGAATTTCTCTTCTACCACACGCAATGTCCGCATGAGTACGTCGGCGTTCTGCTCGCACATGGTGTGAAAGTGCAGACCCTCAATGCCCTCAAGCTCGTCCGGCTCAAACCGGTCTATAGTCACGCCAAGGCGCGAAAACGGCGCGCAGGGATCATACAGTTCGGTTTTTATTTCGGAATACTCGGGATTTATCCGCAGCCCGCAGGAAATCCTCCTGCCGCAGTGCTTTACCCTGCTCCGGAATTTACGCCACTGCGCAAATGAATTGAATACGATATGGTCGCATATAGAGAGAATCTCGTCAAATTCGTCCTCGCGGTAGGCGGGGGAAAAAATATGCGTCTCACCGCCCAAATGCTCGTGCCCGAGCCGAGCCTCATAAAGCCCGCTCGCCGTGCTGCCGCTTAGAAACCGGCTTATAAGCGGGTAAACGCCGAACATAGAAAATCCCTTTTGAGCCAGCAGAATACGGCAGTCGGTTATATCCGACACGCTTTTAAGCCGCAGCAGATTCTTTTTCAGCAGATCCTCATCCACTATATAGCAGGGGGTGGCCAGCGCGTTTAAATCCAGCTTCATTATATCATCACTCCACCGTCTTCGGAGCAAAGCTTTCCTGCCAGGGCAGGCCGCAGCGGTTAAGCTCCGCCATAAACGGGTCGGGATCAAACTCCTCGACGTTATAAACGCCGGGTTTTTGCCATTTACCGGTCAGCACCATCATCGCCCCTATCATAGCCGGCACGCCTGTGGTATAAGAAATCGCCTGTGAGCCGACCTCGCGGTAGCACTGCTGATGATCACACACATTATAAAGATAATAATCCTTTTCCTGGCCGTCCTTTATCCCCTTAAAAATGCAGCCTATATTGGTTTTGCCCTTGGTACGCGGCCCCAGCGAGGCCGGATCGGGCAGCACCGCCTTTAAAAACTGCAATGGGACTATGGGCCGTCCCTCATACATAATCGGCTCTATAGAGGTCATGCCGACGTTCTGAAGCACGGTCAAATGGTTCAAATAGCTCTGTGAAAAGGTCATAAAAAACCGGATGCGCTTTATTCCCTTAATGTTAAGGGCTAAGGATTCCAGCTCCTCATGATGCAAAAGGTACATATCTTTTCTGCCTATTTCGGGGAAATCATATTCGCGCTTTACCGACATCGGCGGCACCTCAATGAATTTGCCGTCTTCAAAATAACTGCCGTTCGCGGTGACCTCCCTTATATTTATTTCGGGATTGAAATTTGTGGCGAACGGGTAGCCGTGATCCCCGGCGTTCGCGTCGAGGATATCGATGCGGCTGATCTCGTCAAAATGGTGCTTCGCGGCATAGGCGGAAAACACGCCGGTCACCCCCGGATCAAAGCCGCTGCCCAAAACGGCGGTAAGCCCCGCGTTTTTAAAGCGGTCGCGGTAAGCCCACTGGTGGCTGTATTCAAATTTCGCGGTATCCGGCGGCTCGTAGTTCGCCGTGTCAAGATAATGCACGCCGGCGGCCAGACACGCATCCATAATACTCAAATCCTGATAGGGCAGGGCGAGATTCATGACGATGTCGGGTTTGTATTCTTTTATAAGCCCACTCAGCATCTCGACATTGTCCGCGTCGACCTGAGCGACGGAAACCTTGGTTTTACCGCCGTCCAGCTTGGCTTTTAGCGCCTCGCATTTTTCTAAGGTACGGCTCGCGATGCAGATTTCCTCAAACACATCCGGATTTTGGCAGCATTTGTGCGCCGCCACGCCGGCCACCCCGCCGGCGCCTATAATCATGGCTTTACCCATGTGTAATTCCTCCTTTATTAGCAAATACGTCAAGTGTAGGGGAGGCCAATGGCCGTCCGTGGGTAAAATATCACGGCGCGTCTGATATCGTCAGCAGCATTTCCCGCAGCAGCTTGCAGCCCAGCGACACGGATATCCCGCTCGGGTCATAGGGCGGGGACAGCTCGTTTAAATCCGCACCGATAATATTCAGTCCCGATATATTCTCAAAGGCGTTCAAAAGCTCCGCAAAACTCACTCCGCCCGCCTCGGGCGTACCGGTGCCCGGACATTCCGACGGATCTAAAACGTCGATATCCAGCGAAAAATACACCGGGGCATTTCCTATATCCCGTTCCAGCTCCTCGGTGCCGAAGAGATGGTATTTCCGCAAATACACATGCTCTCTTGCCCACTCGAATTCCGCCTTGTCGCCGCTTCTTATGCCGAACTGGAATATGCGCCCGTCGCCCAGAATGTCCCAGCAGCGGCGCATGACCGTCGCGTGCGAGAGCGCCTCGCCCAAATACTCCTGCCTTAAATCGGTGTGGGCGTCAAAATGCACTATGCGCAGCTCGGGGAACCGCTTAGCCGCCGCCCGCACCGCGCCTAGGGTGACCAGATGCTCCCCGCCTATCATAACTGGGAGCTTGTACGCGTCCAAAATCCGCCCGGCGCAGTCTTCAATGGCCGCGAGGGTCTTTTCCGCGCTGCCGAACGGCAGCTCCAAATCCCCGAGATCGCAGATTTTAAGCTCGGTCAGATCCCTGTCGAGATAGGGGCTGTAGGTTTCAATCGAATACGCCGCCGCTCGCATGGCCGAGGCGGCAAACCTCGAGCCGGGGCGGTAGGACGAGGTGCCGTCAAACGGCGCGCCGAACAGCACCAGCCCGCTTTCGTCAAAGCCGCTGTCACATCCTATAAAGGTTTTGTCATACAGATTCATCTAAAAGCAGTCCCTTTACATAGTTTGGAATGGCGAACGCTCCGATATGCAGCGCGGTGTTATAATATCTTGTCTCTATGTCCAGCGCGTTCCACGCGGCCTTATCCAGGCGGTCGGTCGGATGGTGCTTTTTTGAGGCGAAGCCGAACAGCCAGTGCCCTGACGGGTAGGTCGGGATATGCGCCTGATAGACATCGCTGAGCGGAAACCGGGCGCCTATGCGCCGGTGGGCTACCCCGACTATCTCGCGGTCGGCTCTGTAAAAAGCGCTTTCGTGCTGATTTATTAAAATCCCCTCAGCGGTCAGCGCCTTATGGCAGCTGCCGTAAAACTCCTTGGTAAAAAGCCCCTCGCCCGGGCCGAACGGGTCGGTGGAATCGACTATGATGAGGTCGTATTCCTCCTGCCTTGTGCGCACAAATTTCAGCCCGTCCTCAAAATGGATATGCACGCGGGGATCGTCCAGCCTGCACGCGGTGAACGGCAGATATTTACGGCTCAGCTCGACCACCATTTTGTCTATTTCCACAAGGTCGATGTGCGAAACGCCGGGATAACGGCAAAGCTCCCGCACGGTGCCGCCGTCCCCGGCCCCTATCACCAACACCTTTTTTATTTTCGGATTAACCGCCATAGGAACATGGACAATCATCTCGTGGTAGACGAACTCGTCCTTTTCAGTCAGCATTAAATATCCGTCCATCACGAGTATGCGGCCGAACTCCGGCGAATCGAATATGTCGATGCGCTGGAACTCACTTTGCTCGCAGCAGAGCTGTTTATTCACCCTTATGGAAAACCTCACGTCGTCGGTGTGATATTCCGAATACCACAGATCCATTAGAATTCCTCCAAAACCTGAATATTCTCTATGCTCATGTCCTGCGGGCCGGTAAGCAGACAGCCCTTTTCCCTGGCGTAGGCAATATAGCTTAAAATATCGCCTGTTATAATCTCGCCCGGAGCCAAAATAGGTATACCGGGCGGATAGCACATTACAAACTCCCCGCTTACGCGGCCCTTGCTCTGTTCAAACGGCACAGAGCTTTTCTGCGCGAAAAACGCCTGCTTGGGCGCGACCGCGACAAAAGGATTTATATATTCATGGTCAAAAAGGCCCGCTTGATTCTTGGAATAAAGGCGCTTTATTTCATAAAGCGCCGAGACCAGCCGCTCGATTTCAAACATCCGGTCGCCGGCCGAGATAATGGCTAAAATATTGCCTATGTCGCCGAACTCAATTTGAATGCCGTATTCGTCCCTGAGCAGGTCATAGACCTCAATGCCGGCAAGGCCGATGTCGCGGGTGTGCACCGACAGCTTGGTGATATCAAAATCATAGACCGCGCCGCAGCCTATAAGCTCCCTGCCAAAAGCGTTGTAGCCGCCCAGCCTGTTGATCTCGCCCCGGGCGTATTCGGCAAGCGCCGCGGTTTTCGCAAAAATCTCCCGGCCGTAAAGGGCGAGATTCTTGCGCGCTAAATCCAGCGACGAAAGCAGCAGATAAGACGCGCTGGTGGTTTGGGTCAGGTTTATGACCTGACGGACATAGTCGCCGCTGACCTGAGCGCCGCAGAGCAAAAACGAGCTTTGGGTAAGGGAGCCGCCGGTTTTGTGCATACTTACCGCCGACATATCCGCCCCTGCACGCATGGCCGCGGCGGGAAGCCCCTCTCCGAAATAAAAATGCGTGCCGTGCGCTTCATCGACGAGCGCCAGCATCCCGTGCGCGTGGGCGCACTCGACTATTTCACGCAGTGCGGAGCAGACGCCGTAATATGTCGGGTTGTTGATGAAAACCGCCTTCGCCTCGGGATGCTCGGTAATCGCGTGCTTCACGTCCTCAACCGACATGCCCAGCGGAATACCCAGATTTTTGTCCACCCCTGGATTCACATAGACAGGCACCGCGCCGCAGATTACCAGCGCGTTTATGGCGCTTCGGTGCACGTTGCGCGGCATAATTATCATATCGTCGGCACCGCAGGCCGACATTATCATGCTCTGCACGCATGAGGTTGTGCCGCCGACCATTAAAAAGGCCGACGACGCGCCAAAAGCGTCGGCCGCCAAAAGCTCCGCCTCGCGGATGACCGAAACCGGATGAGAGAGGTTGTCCAGCGGCTTCATCGAGTTTACATCCGCCTTCACGCACAGCTCGCCAAAAAAACCGGTAAGCTCGGCGTTGCCCCGGCCGCCCTTGTGACCCGGCACGTCAAAATGAACCACGCGGTCTGCGCGGTGACGACTGAGCGCTTCATAAATAGGGGCCCGGTTCTGTGAAAGACGCCGCATGGCTTCCTCCCCTTTTAAAGTTGAAAGTTAATTTACGATATAGTTTCTAATAGATATTGGCACCGCTGAATATTTCGATCATCTCGCGGCGCAAATTGTCGGTTATATGCAGCCTTTCCTTCGGCGGCAGCTCATATACATCGGTGTTGAAAAGATAATTTTGCAGCGCGATTTCTTTTATCAGCATTTTGGTGTGAAAGATGTTGGACTGGTAGACGTTTACGTCTATGGCGTCATAGCGGGTGAGGGTTTTGTCGTCGATGTAATTCTGGATAGAGGCTATATCATGGTCTATAAAGCATTTTTTGCCCTCGAGATCTCTTGTAAAGCCGCGCACACGGTAATCGATGGTGATAATATCCGAATCAAAGCTGCCTATAAGATAATCCAGCGTGTTGAGCGGCGAAACCTCGCCGCAGGTCGACACGTCTATGTCGACCCTGAATGTCGAGATGGCGTTTTCGGGATGGCTTTCGGGGAAAGTGTGCACCGTCACGTGGCTTTTATCTAAATGAGCGCCGACCGTGCGGTGAAGGGCGAATTTCCCCTGATTGCAGGATTCGTCTATCTGTCCGTTTTCCAGCGTATTTTCGGCAATGAGAATGTTGACCGACGCTCCCTGCGGGTCATAATCCTGCTTGGAAATATTTAAAACCGTCGCCCCTATCATTTCGGTGACGTCACATAAAAGATTGGTAAGGCGCTCTGAATTATACTGCTCGTCAATATACGCGAGATAGTCCTTGCGGGCTCTCGCGCTTTTCGCGTAGCATACGTCATAAATATTAAAACTCAGGGTTTTGGTCAGGTTATTAAACCCGTAAAGCGTTATTTTCTCTTTCACCCACGTCACACCCCAAACTATTGTTTCTGTGATAATTGCGCTATGTTTTATCAATTTGCTATAGGGCGCGGCTTGTCCCGCCCCCACACGATAAAAAACGCTACGACCTTGCCGTAGCGTGGTTACGTTCCCCTGCGCCC
>DOZQ01000116.1:7292-13334 GCA_003517915.1 Oscillospiraceae bacterium
CTATAATTATTTCAGTAGTATTATACGCATATTTCCCCAAAAAAGCAATAGAAAACGGGTAAAAATAAATAAGCGCCGCCAGCCAGCGGAAACCGCGGATTTTCGGGTTTAACCGAGCACTCGGAAAGGGCGGGTTTTATACAATTTTCCGATTATTTATGATAGGGGAAGCCACCCACCGTCCGCAGGGATACCGTCTCCCGTGAAAGCTCAAACCTTACACGTCACCTAAGGCTAATCCGATTCCCCCAGCATATCGCGCAGAAAGCTCATAAAGCTGTTTTCCAGCAAATCCATAGGCTCGTTGTTTATATAAACGCGGTCATAGGCGTAACCCTCCACGCCGTCGTCCGAGTCGTTGCCCATCGGCCTACCCGCGCCGCCATTTCTTTTGACCAGCAGTGTAAATTTCCGGCAGTGCACCGCGCTCAGAAATTTTTCTATCTCACGGGGCTCCCTTATGTGCACAAACATAAGCTCATGCGGCCCATTCATGAATTTCGCGTATTCCTCCGACAAATAAAGTCCCGGCAGATCGTTATATTCGGTAAATATCCGTTTTAAGTCCGAAAGCAGCTTACGGGATTTCGGATTCTTCATGCCGTTCCAGCCAGCTATCCGCGCTATTTCCTTGACCGGGGTTATGGAGGAAACGCTAACCGCGTCTGTAATGCCGCGCTGTAATACCGCAAAGGGTATCCTTGCCCGCGCCGCCCGCACCGTTAATTACGATCACCGTTTTTTCCATTTGGCGATTTCCCTTCTTATATACGGCAGCTCCATCAGCTTTTCCTTTACCTGTTCTACGCTCAGCAGCGTGGTGTTATTGGAATTAAATTCGCTGACAGCGCTTGGACTCACGCCGTTCCCAATAAAATATTTGTCGTAGTTAAGATCGCGCTTGTCCGATGGTACACGGTAATAATTTCCAAGGTCGACCGCGACGGCGCATTCCTCATTGGTCAGCAATGTTTCAAACAGCTTTTCCCCGTGCCGTATCCCAATGATTTTTATATCGTCAGGCACGTCAAACAACTCTGTTATCGCTTTGGCCAAAACTCCTATGGTGCAAGCCGGAGCCTTTTGCACCAAAATATCTCCGGTCTGCGCTTTTTCAAAGGCGCAGAGCACCAAATCAATAGCCTCGTCAAGGCTCATAATAAACCGCGTCATGGTGGGATCGGTGACGCTCAGCGGCTGCCCCGCCTTTATCTGGCTTATGAACAGGGGGATCACACTGCCTCTTGAGCACATGACATTCCCGTACCGCGTCCCGCAGATAACCGTGCCGCCCGGGGCGACCGTACGGGATTTCGCGATAAACACCTTTTCCATCATCGCCTTTGAGGTACCCATCGCGTTGACAGGATAAGCCGCCTTGTCTGTCGACAGGCATATCACCTTTTTTACGCCGGCTTCCACAGCGGCGGTCAAGACATTTTCGGTGCCGAAAACGTTGGTTTTAACTGCCTCAAGCGGAAAAAATTCACATGACGGAACCTGCTTGAGCGCGGCGGCGTGAAAAACATAATCCACGCCGTACATGGCGTTTTTTATCGAGGCTATATCTCTTACGTCCCCGATATAATATTTTATCTTGGAACCCGCCGACGGATATTTCGACAGATATTTGTGCCGCATGTCGTCCTGCTTTTTCTCGTCCCGTGAAAAAACGCGTATCTCACCTATATCGGTTTCAAAAAACCGGTCGAGCGCCGCGTTTCCGAAGGAGCCAGTTCCACCGGTTATAAGCAGGGTTTTATCCTTAAACATGAAGTTCATCCCTTTGATCGTAAAATTTGCTCAATAGGATGATAGCATGACCGGGAACAATTGTCAATCCAAGCGCGTCGCCCCGAAGCCGCAAAAAATGATTGGCGGAGAGAAAAACCGCATTTGAAGAGAGTTTGCGGAGCAAACTCAGCGGATTTTCGAGCTGGAATGAATTTTTCGCGACAGCGGAGGAAGCGAAAGCGTGCCGACCGGCTGCGCCGGGGCGTTCGCTTCGCGTTTACACGAATAAAGGTTAGGCAAAAATTACGAATCTTATGCATCGCCCTCGTAGACGTTTGCGCAGAGCGCCCGAGGCCGGAAAAATGACGGAGACGAGAAAATCGCCTGAAAAAGATTTGGAAGAATTCCAAATCAGGCGGTTTGACTACATACTCAAAACGCCTCGTTCCCGGGAAATGGCATTCCCAAAGTACAAGGCGTAGTAAATTCTATATGCCTATACGCAAAAACGCCACGCGCCGGCTTTTTTACGCGTTTTCACAATTCACCGTACAGCGCGTGACGTTTTTGGCCGCCTTATACCTCTGAACCGGAAATAGAATAAGACAAAAAAAACAATCAGAGATAGTCCCAGCAAAACAAAGGCCACCCATATATTTTTACTTATAAAATCAAGAAAGAACCCTACGCCTGGAACACAGACGGCGGCAACGCCTATAACGCTTGACGCGGGAACAAGACCATAATTGGTATATGCGTTTTCGTCTCCCTGTGTTTCAAAAAGCCGTTCGCCGTTTTCGTCAATTTTTTCAATCACCCCAGAGACACGGCAGATCACTGTCAACTGATCAAAAAGCTTAATCGCGATTTCGTCGCCGACTTCAATCTCATCCGGATCGACAGAGCGCACAATTACCAAAGTCCCCTTAGGCGTATCACTGTACGCGCTGTCTGAAAGCACGCTGAAAAACGAATATCCCAAAATGGGATTAGAACCCCTGCCGACCGCCAGTGTAAGAAAAACCGTGAAAACCAAAAGCACAAAAATCACCGTGTAAAAAGCCACTCCGGAGGCTATTTTCCTGCCCAAAGAAGGTTTTTTGGGTTTGGCGTGCGTCCCTGCGGCTTTTTCTTTGCCAGTAGCAGGCGCAATCTTAGAAAAGCTCCCGTCAGTCACAGAAAGCGCCTCGGAAACAGGCTTTTCTTCCTTTGCAGGCAAAGCGGTCTCCACAAAATCTTCGGAGGTTTTTTCATTCCCCTTAGACACATCGGTCTTCGGAGTATTTTCGGCAGCTGTGGCTGCCGTTTCCGCTTTAGGCACATCGGACTCTGCAGGGCTTCCGGCAGCCCCGAATGGCACTTTGGCGGCCTTTTCTTCCTCTGAAGACAAAGCAGCCTCTACAGAAGCTTCAGGCACTTCGGCGCCGAAGCTTGTTTCATCCTGAGAAAAAACGATCTCCCGGGAGCTTTCATCGCTCCCGGCAATCGTTTGTATATCGTAACTCTCTTCATTGCGCGGGGGAAAATCACCCTGAGAACACTCGACACTCACAGTAATCGTTTCGCCGATGATATCCTCTTCGCTTTCAGGAAAAAAGCTTTCCCGGGAATCTGTGGAACTTTCATGAACCACTTCTGCGCCGCCCTCTTCTTCATGCGAAAGAAAAACGGCGTTCTGAGAAGGATCGTTGCCTTTGGTGACTTTTTCGTCTTCGGAGTACTCGTCACCCTGAGAATAGAAGCCTTCCCGGGAATCTTCGGGAATATCGGCAGCCGTCTCGCCGCCATCTCCCTTTTCATCGGTGGAAACAACAATTTCTTGGCCGGATTCTGGGTTTTGGGCAATCAATTCGCCGCTGATCCCCTTTTCACCGGGCAAAGAAAATCTCTCTTTATTCTCTTCATTGCCCGGCAAGTCAGCAGCGAAGGAAGAAGTCCCCGAAGTGTCAGAATCCGGTGCCTCGTCTCCCAAAAAAGACTCTTGTTCCACTTTCAGCAAAAGTTCTTCCCATGAAAGAGGCTTATTAAGAGAAGGGACAAGATCGGGTGTGGATCCAGTGACCTCCGGGGATGATTTCCCATCTTCACTGCGCAGCAGATCATCGCTCCGATTTTCCATACGGCTGTTTACTCCTTTTCGTGCACGGCCGACAACTGTTGCCGAATCATCGGACGGACTATGCAGAGCTTTCAGCAGATCAAGCGATTTGCGCAAACATATATTAGCACATAAAACCGCGCTTTTATAATAATTCTGCTGAATGGTAGTTTTTTTTTACCCAGTAGCGGTAGCGGCAACCAGAAAGTATTCTGGAGCAATTTAATCTATTATAGCTCATACGTAAAGAATCAAATTGCTCTAAAATAATAATAGTTTTTTAAAAAAGAAAACTCATGTTTGCTCCGGCTTTTTTGATTTAGCTTTAGGCTGTTCTCCCTTTTCTTTTCCGCCCTCTGCGATACCGCAAAATCCGTCGAGGTCATTTACCTTTTTGCGGGTTCTTATCTTTATTACAATTCCCGAAATAAGAATGGCCGCCACGACTCCCAGGCTTATCCAATTAATTAAAGTCATAGTTTTCGGTCTCCCTCTTTTCCATAAAGCGTTTTTCACGGTATTTCTTTTTTCTTGCCCTATCCCAAAAAACCAGACAGAGGTCGGAATAAATTAGCAGGGAAAAAACAATCAGCGAAGAAAAGCTCACGGATCCCAGCGCCGCGTCGACCTCATTGAAAACGGCTTTTTTCGCAAGCGCCGCAATAGGTTCCTCGCGGCGCAGCCCGCATTGTAAGCACTCCATGTATCTAAGCCCCTGAACACCCGCGGCCGGGGCGGTTTCGACCGTCCATCCGCCGAATTCATGCCGCCCGATTGCGGGTTCACTCACCAAATAAGAATGGCCGCAGTCAGTGCAGGTAAAGCTCGTTTCGCCCGGCTCTTCACAACCGGGCGCTTTTATAACCTTGCTTTGATACCGATGACCCGAAGGTTCCCCAAACTCCTCGGTATAGGTGTCGCCGCACACGTCGCACTCAAAGGTTTTGCTCCCCGCTTTTTTGCAGTCCGGCTCAATTGTCTCGGTGACGACATAATTGTGCCCCGCCGCGGCTCCCGCGAACTCAGAATAGCTTGCCCCGCAAAGCGAGCAGGTATACACGCTGAAGCCGTCGTCCGTGCAGCTTGCCGGAATAAATCTTTTGGTGTATTTGTGGCCTGTGGCCGGAATGACCTCGGTTTGAGAATTCGTGCCGTGCTTGACGCAAGTCCTTCGGCGCAGGCCGTCCTGTGTGCAGGTGGGTTCCTTTTCGGTCACCCAGTCTCCCCAGACATGATCGGTGGACAACAGAATATTGACGTAGACCCTTCCACACACCTCACACCTATAGGTCACTCTGCCGTTTTCGGTTTCGGTCGCGGCTTCATATTCTATGATTTTATCCCTGTGCTCTGCGGCGGGACATTCATATCCGGCCGCAAATGAAGTAATGCCCCCCGAAGAAAATACGGCGAGCACGACAGTTATCAAAGAAATCAAAATCCTCCGCCATCGTCTCATCACTGCAAGCATCCCCTTTAACGTCCTCATGTCAGTGCCAGCTCGGACAACGCCTTTTTCAGCCCTGCGTAATATTTTCTGCCCACAGGCAAAAGCGCTCCGTTTGTCATGGTCACTTCTTCGTAGGTAATGCTTTTCACATGCGCAAGTGAAACAAGGTACGCGCGGTGGATGCGCAGAAATCCACGCTCAAACAACTGGTTCTCCAGCTTTTCAAAGGTTGAGACAAACTCGAAGCTCTCATCTTTGTAATGAACGGTGATAATTCTTTTGACAATTTCAAAATAGAAGATATCCTTCACGGGAATCTGACGGAATTCGCCGCCGCCCGACAGCATAATGACCTCCTGCCGCAGCTCTTTAGCCGCCTCGACCGCGTTTAAAAACACCTCTTCAAACCGTGCCGCACTACTTTTCCCTTTTGTTATGTAGTTAAAAGCGCGCACGTCAAAGGCGTTTTCGTAGTGGGCGGTCGAAACGGTTATAAAAACAATTATACCTTTATAACCACATTTTCTGGCTTCCTTCGCCACATTAACCCCATTGATGCCCGGCATGTTGATATCAAGCATAAGGATATCAACCGTGCTGAAAAACTTGGGGTTTTCAAGATCGAACAGCAGATCGATCCCATTGTCGTAGGCTTTGGTTTCAATTTCCAGATGATGCTTCGCCGCAAGCTCACGGCAAAGCTCAACATAGCGCGACCGTTCACGTTCGCTGTCGTCACATACAATAATCCGAATCGTTT